>PTKB01000123.1 GCA_002937555.1 Alphaproteobacteria bacterium MarineAlpha10_Bin2
CGAAGGCGCGTGGAGCGGCTTCGAGGCGGCGCCGGCGGAGCACGGGTCCGGCGAAACCGCGGTCGCGACCGATGTGCTGCACCGCATCGGCGCCGCCGTTTCCGCCGTGCCGGCGGAGTTCAACCTGCATCCCCGCCTGAATCGGGTGCTCGGCGCACGCCAGAAGATGACCGAATCCGGCGACAAGATCGATTGGGCCATGGCCGAGGCGTTGGCCTTCGGCTCGCTGCTGCTGGAAGGCAACGCGGTGCGGCTCTCGGGCCAGGATTGTTCGCGCGGCACCTTCTCGCAGCGCCACGCGGCGCTGTTCGACCAACAGACCGAGGCGCGCCATATCCCGCTCAATCAGATCGCCGATGATCAGGCGCGCTTCGAAATCGCCGACAGTCTGTTGTCGGAGGTTGGCGTGCTCGGCTTCGAATACGGCTATTCCATCGCCGAGCCCAACACGCTGGTGCTGTGGGAAGCGCAATTCGGCGATTTCGCCAATGGCGCGCAGGTCGTTATCGATCAGTTCATCGCCTCGGGCGAAAGCAAATGGCTGCGCATGTCGGGCCTGGTCATGCTGCTGCCGCACGGCCATGAAGGCCAGGGACCGGAGCACAGCTCGGCCCGCGTCGAGCGTTTTCTGCAGCTCGCCGCCGAGGGCAATATCCAGGTCGTCAACTGCACCACGCCGGCCTCGTTCTTTCACGTGTTGCGCCGCCAGCTGCGCCGCAGCTACCGCAAGCCGCTCATTGTCATGTCGCCGAAATCGCTCTTGCGCCACAAGCGCTGCGTCTCGGCGCTCGAAGATTTCGCGCCCGGCAGCCATTTCCACCGCGTGATCGGCGAGGCCGACGGTTTCGCGTTGGGAGAAGAGATCCGCCGCGTCGTGCTGTGCAGCGGCAAGGTTTATTACGATTTGCTGGGGCGCCGGGAGGAACAAGGCATCGAAGACGTGGCGCTGCTGCGAATGGAGCAGATCGCGCCGTTTCCGGGCCGCAGCTTGACCGTGGAGTTGGCCAAATACGGCCAGGCGGAAATCGTCTGGTGCCAGGAAGAGCCGCGCAATCAGGGCGCCTGGAGCTATGTTCAACCGCGCATCAATACGGTATTGGAAGGGCTCCAAGAGACGCCGAGAAGGCTCGGCTATATCGGCCGGCCGGAAGCGGCCTCGCCCGCCAGCGGCTCGTTTAAAACCCATCTCAGCGAGCAAGCGTTGCTGGTCGGCGACGCGCTCGCTTGAAGGGAGACCCTCATGACGCTTGATATTACCGTTCCCGAAATCGGCGAATCGATCACCGAAGCCACCGTAACCAAATGGTTCAAAGCGCCGGGCGACGCGGTGGCGCGCGACGAACTGCTGGTCGAGCTCGAGACCGACAAGGTGGCGGTCGAAATCAACGCCGCCAGCGCCGGCAGGCTCGCCGATATCATCGCTTGGGAAGGCGAGGACGTGGAAGTCGGCGCGGTGCTCGGCCATCTCGCCGAAGGCGATGGACCGGCGAAAGCGCCGGTGGCGAAACCGAAAGCGGCCGCGCCGAAGGCTTTGGCGACGGAAGCCCCGGTCCTGACGCCGGCGGTGCGCAAGCTGATCGAGGAAAACGCCCTCGATGCGAACGCAATTCAGGGCAGCGGCAAGGACGGTCGGATCCTCAAAGGCGATGTGCTCAAGCTGCTGGAAGCGTCCGCTCCGGCGACGCTCGCGCCGGAGACGCTCACGCCGGAAGCGCCCGCGCCCGTAGCACCGGCAATCGCCGAACTCGCCGAGACGGCGCGCGAGGAGCGCGTACCCATGTCGCGGCTGCGCCAGCGCGTCGCCGAGCGGCTGAAAGAGGCGCAAAACACCGCCGCCATGCTCACCACCTTCAATGAAGCGGATATGACGGGCGTCATCGTAGCGCGCACCGAATACCGCGATGCTTTCGAGAAGAAGCACGGTGTGCGCTTGGGCTTCATGTCGTTCTTCATCAAGGCCGCCATCGCCGCACTCAAGGATATTCCTTCAGTCAACGCAGAGATCGACGGCACGGACATCGTCTATAAGAAATATTACCATATCGGCGTCGCGGTCAGCGCGCCGCAAGGACTGGTGGTGCCGGTGTTGCGCGACGCCGACAAGCTCGGCTTCGCCGAGATCGAAAAGCGCATCGCCGCGCTCGGCGCCAAGGCGAAGGACGGCAAACTGTCGATGGACGATCTCTCGGGCGGCACCTTCACCATCTCGAACGGCGGCGTCTTCGGCTCGCTGATGTCGACGCCGATTCTCAATCCGCCGCAATCCGGCATCCTCGGCATGCACAAGATCCAGGAGCGCCCGATTGCCGTCGACGGCGAGATGGCGATCCGGCCGATGATGTATCTCGCGCTCAGCTACGATCACCGCCTGATCGACGGGCGCGAAGCGGTCACCTTCCTGGTGCGCATTAAGGAGTGCATCGAAGCGCCGGAGCGGCTATTGCTGGACCTCTAGCGGGTTTCTTAAGCCTCGGGGACGGTTCCAAAATGAATGAAAAAAAATTCGATGTCGTGGTCATCGGCTCGGGGCCGGGCGGCTATGTCGCCGCCATCCGCGCGGCGCAGCTCGGGCTGAAAACCGCCTGCGTGGAGAAAGACCCGGCACTCGGCGGCACCTGCCTCAATGTCGGCTGCATCCCGTCCAAGGCGCTGCTGCAGACTTCCGAGGAATACGCCCATGCCGGCAAGGCGCTGAAGCGCCACGGCGTGATGATTGAGGGGCTGAGCTTGGACCTGGAAGCGATGATGGGCCACAAGGACAAGGTGGTCGGCGATCTCACCAAAGGCATCGCGCATCTCTTCAAGAAAAACGACATCACGCATCTCAAAGGCACCGGCGCCCTCGGCGCAGCCGGCGAAATAATCGTCCGCGCCGATGACGGCAGCGAAACCAAGCTTGCCGCCGGCGCCACCATCATCGCCACGGGCAGCGCACCGGCCAACCTGCCGGGCATCGACATCGACGAGAAGCGCATTTTGAGCTCCACCGGCGCGCTGGCGCTCGACGAAGTGCCGGGCCATCTGGCGGTTATCGGCGCCGGTTATATCGGCTTGGAGATGGCCTCCGTTTGGGGCCGGCTTGGCGCCAAGATTACGGTGATCGAATTTTTGGACCGCATCGTGCCCGGCATGGACGGTGAACTGGCGACGCAATTTCAGAAAATGCTGCGGCGGCAAAAAATGAAATTCAAACTCTCGACCAAGGTGACCGCCGCCGAACAAAACGACAGCGGCGTGACGCTGACCATGGAACCGGTGGCGGGCGGCGAGCCGGAGACCCTCGATGCCGACGCCGTGCTGGTCGCGGTCGGGCGCACACCCTACACGGAAGGGCTCGGCCTGGATGCGGCCGGCGTGACGATCGACAATGGCGGGCGTATCGAGATTGACGAGCATTTCGCAACCAACGTCGCCGGTGTTTACGCCATCGGCGATGTTATCGCCGGCCCGATGCTGGCGCACAAGGCCGAGGACGAAGGCATCGCCGTGGCGGAAATCATCGCCGGCCAAAAGGGCCATGTGAATTATTCCGCCATCCCAGGCGTTGTCTACACCCAGCCGGAGCTCGCCGCGGTCGGACAGACGGAGGAGCAGCTCCAGGAGGCCGGCATCGACTATACCGCCGGCAGCTTTCCCTTCATGGCCAACGGCCGGGCGCGCGCGATGTCGGCGACCGACGGCTTCGTCAAGATCCTGGCCGACGCCCAGAGCGACCGCATCCTCGGCGTGCACATCATGGGCGCCGATGCCGGCACGCTGATCGCCGAAGCGGTGCTGGCAATCGAGCTCGGCGCCTCGGCCGAGGACCTGGCACGCACCTGCCACGCCCACCCGACGCTCAGCGAAGCCGTGAAGGAAGCCGCCCTCGACGTCGACGAACGCGCCATCCATGTGTGACACCGGCAACCGCACCACCCGCTCATAGGCCTTTCCGCCCCGGCGGGGAGGAAGGGTTTGGGTTGGCGGGGCGAACCAAGCGCGCGGCGCGCGCTACAGACATTCGAGAACAGGAACGCGCATGGCTCCACTCGAACCGGAATCATGCGGCGCCGTTCAAAGTATCGGCCTTACCTCTCGTCTCGCACCATTTGCGCCACATACGACGGAAGGCGATCTCAAGGTTGCGGGCAAATCGTGGCACGTCACACAATGGCGACTGCCCTACTTGCTGGCGCAAATCGGCGCGAAGACCCGCGAGGCTGTCGAGATCGCTGCAATAGCGCTCCGCAATGCGAAGATATTGATCGGGTGTGTCCACCACCCAATCCGTGAGGCCGACTTCTCTTAGAAAGCTCGCTGAGTGACGATGGGCAAATATCTGCCCTGGCATGGTCACGACCGGAACGCCCATCCAGAGCGCCTCGCAGGTCGTCAAACAGCCTGAAAAGGGGAAAGGATCCAAAGCGATATCGATATCATTGTAATGCGCCAGCAACTCCGCATGCGGCGAGTGCCCGAGCAGATCGAGGCGGCTAGGCGCAATCCCGTGCTCCGCGAACATGGCCTGATAGTGCGCCCGAACCGCGGCATCGTTGAACTGCGTGGCCTTGAGCACAAGCCGGCTTCCCGCAACGCGGTCGAGAAGCCGGGACCACAGCGCGATCACCCCGCGATTGATCTTGGTCGTGTTGTTGAAGCAGCCAAACGTGATATGGGAGCGCGAAACAGCCGGCAACTGCGATACCGCGGGCGCGTAATTTGGTGGCTCGTAGCAGGCGTAGCCGTCGGGAAGGCGGACGATCTCTTCCGTGTACCACTGCTCGTCCTCGGGCGGCGACTCCACGGAATCGGATATGAAATAGTCCATGGCATCCATGCCCGTGGTGTTGACCTGACAGCCGACCCATTTGACTTGCACCGGCGCCGGCTTGCGGGCAAAGACAAGGAGGCGACTTCCGGCGCCATGGCCGGACATATCTACCAAAATGTCGATACAGTCGTCGCGGATCGATGCGGCAACATGTTCGTCACGCCATCCATTGATCGTCCGCCACGTATGGGCCGCCGCCCTAAACCGCTCGGTAATATCGTCACTTTGGACGACGTCGGCGTAGCAGTAGAGTTCGTAAGCGTTTCTGTCGAGCGCTTCGAGGGATGACAAGGCCAAGTATCCCACCGGATGACGGCGGAAATTGTAGGAAACGAGCCCGAGCCGAATCCGTCTTTCCACAATGGGCCGGTTGGTATGAAATATTGCCTTGGGCGCTAGCCGTTCAGCATGTTGGGCGTTCCACTTCCGGTGCATCGCAAAGATCAATTCTCGATCGCTCGACGGGTGAAAATGTAGGCAATAAAGCAAGTTGCTGTGCGCCTCGGCAAAGCCGGGATTCACCTCCACGGCTTTGCCGTACGCCACCACCGCATCGTCCAGTTTGCCCTGGTCCTTGAGCGCATTGCCGAGATTGTTGTGCGCCTCGGCAAAGCCGGGACTCACTTCCAGGACTTTGTGGTATGCCACCACCGCATCGTCCAGTTTGCCCTGGTCCCTGAGTGCATTGCCGAGATTGTTGTGCGCCTCGGCGTAATCATGCTTCAATTCGAGGGCGCGGCGGTAAGCCGCTACCGCTTGGTCCGGTTTGCCCTGGTCGTTGAGCGCATTGCCGAGATTGTTGTGCGCCTCGGCGTAATCGGGCTTCAATTCGACGGCGCGGCGGTAAGCCGCTAGGGCATCGTCCGGTTTGCCCTGCTCACCAAGCGCGATGCCGAGGTTGTTGTGCGCCGCGGCAAAGCCGGGCTTCAACTCCAGGGCGCGGCGGTGGGCGGCAACCGCCAGGTCAAATTCGCCTAGACCTTGGTGTGCCATGCCCAGATTGTTGTGGTAGCCGGGGGAACTTGAACTCGCGGTGATCGCCTTCTTGATGAGCTCCACTGCAAGCTCGTTCTTACCCCCCTGGTGCGCGATCACGCCTAAAAGGTTCAGTGCATCGGGATTATTGGGCTCGGCCGCGAGCAATCGGCGGTAAATTGCTTCGGCTTCTTGCAAACGGCCGGCACTGTGGTGCGCCACGGCTTCATCGATCGCCGCCGTAAAAGCCTTGCGGTTCGTGATGGTTATCTTATCCGACATTTCTCACCCAACAATTTTCGGATGCCGCTTCCTGGCCCACGGGATGCACATGAACATCCAACCAGGCGATACTCACGTCGATACCGATGTAGACTTCCGTCTTCGGCTTGTGTTCGGACAGTTCCTTACCTTACATGCGGGGCTCGCCCCCTATCATCTGTTCAGGACAAAGGCTGATAGCGGACCGCCCAAGCTTCCTCACGGCGCATCATCACCAAGGGTTGGGACGGCCCCCTCCCCATGCCAGGGGATTATCGCGATAATTCCCTGGATTGCGCGTTCTCATCCGGAAAACACGCTCCCACCAACATGCTAGGGTTTGGGTTGGAGGGGTGAACCAAGCGCGCGGCGCTTTTCTTCTCTCACTCGCTGCGGGCGATAGCCGCCCGCCCTATGCGAGCAGTGGCATGTAACTGTCCAGCGTCTTGAGGCAGGTGTCGCGGTCTTTCGACGGCATTTCCAGCAGCACCCGGTCGACGCCGGCATCGCGATATTTCTGGAGCGCCGCGGCGTCGGGCTCGGCACGGAAAATCGTCGTCGACAGGGTCGCCATGTCGCGCCCCGCCGCGTAGGCAATGCGGCGCAGGCGGGCGAAGCCGTCCACCATGTCGATCGGCCCGCGTGGAAACCAACCGTCGCAATATTCGACGACCCGGCGCAGCGTGTAATCGGTCTCGCCGCCGAGGAGAATCGGAGGATGCGGCGATTGGAGCGGCTTCGGCGAGCAAAATGCCGGGTCGAAATCGACGAACTCACCGTGATATTCGCCTTGTTCCTCGGTCCACAACTGCTTGGCCGCGAGGATCGTTTCGCGCAGCACCTTGAAGCGGTTGTTATACGTGACACCGTGGTTTTCCATCTCATCGACGTTCCAGCCGCCGCCGATACCGAAAATGAATCGCCCGCCCGATAGACGGTCCACACTGGCGACGGATTTCGCCAGGTTGAAGGGGTCGTGCTGCGGCACGAGGCAGATGCCGGTGCCGATCTTGAGCGTCTTTGTCACGGCCGCGGCGAAGGAGAGGGCCACGAACGGATCGTAGGTGTGATAATACTGCTTCGGCACCTCGCCGCCGGCCGGAAACGGGGTTTTGCGGCTGGCCGGGATATGCGTGTGCTCGCAGGTGAGAAGCGATTCGAAACCGCGTTGCTCCAGTTCAACCGCAAGCTCGGTGAGGTCGATCGCGTAATGGGTGGGAAAGAAGTAAACGCCGATATCCATTTTCGATGATCCTTTGTGACAACAAGTTGCGTGTGATCTTACCGGCCGGCGCCAAGCTCCGTTAGATAAAAAAGCGCGCGCTGCACGCTTGGTTTGCCCCTTCTCTCCAGCCCCTCATTCCCCGGGGAAGGGAGACTTATCTAGCTCCGGGCGCGCGGGTGCGCGGCGTTGTAGGCGGCCATCAGGCTCGCCTCGTCCACTTCCGTGTAGCGTTGGGTGGTGGTGAGGCTGGCGTGGCCGAGGAGTTCCTGGATGCTGCGGAGATCGCCGCCGTCGGCCAGGAGATGGGTGGCGAAGCTGTGGCGCAGCGCATGCGGCGTTGCGCTCGACGGCAGGCCGAGGGCGCCGCGGAGACGGGCCATGCCGGCCTGGATGACGCGCGCGCCTAAGCGGCCGCCGCGCACGCCAACGAACAGCGGGCCGCGCGGCTCCAGCACGTGCGGGCAGGCGGCGCGGTAGTCGGCGATCGCCCGGTTGACCAACGGCAGCACCGGCACGCCGCGCTCCTTGCCGCCTTTGCCGCGTACCAGCAGCACGTCGGCGCCGGTGGCGTCGTGGCCGTCGAGGCCGAGGGCTTCGCCGATACGCAGGCCGCAGCCATAGAGCAGCAGCAGCACTGCCGCGTCGCGCTTGGCGATCCACGGCTGGGCGCCGGCGCTGGCGGCGCCGTCCCGCGCCGCAGCCATGACATCG
>PTKB01000124.1 GCA_002937555.1 Alphaproteobacteria bacterium MarineAlpha10_Bin2
CCGACAAAGCTGATGTGATGCATGGCCGGGGAGGCAGCGATAGGATCGAAGGTGGTGAAGGCGATGACACGCTGTATGGCGATGAAGGCTA
The DNA here is from genome assembly GCA_002937555.1 of Alphaproteobacteria bacterium MarineAlpha10_Bin2. Lineage (GTDB taxonomy): Bacteria > Pseudomonadota > Alphaproteobacteria > UBA828 > UBA828 > PTKB01. The sequence continues at coordinate 92 of PTKB01000124.1, forward strand.
TGACACCTTTGTCTACGACGTCCGCTCCGGTGATCAGGATGTGATCAAGGACTTCACGGGGCAGGACAAGATTGCCCACGGTATTGATTCCGTGAATGTCCCGTTGAAACGAGCCAAGAATGTCACGGCGGGCAGCTCGGCGTGGCTCACGAATATTGGCGAAAGCATCACCGCCATCGGCGGAGAGACATTCCCTCAATCCCTTATTGACGCAATAAAATCGCTCGCGGAATTCGATTGGTGTGTGGTTTTTGCTTACTACCAGAGCGAACGGCCGATTTGCCCGTTCCATACATTTCCGCTCGACAGAAGAATTATTCATGTCGATGACTATCTGAAGGGGCCGTACCTGCTCGACCCGTTTTTCAAGGCTTGCACGCGGCGCGTCGATACCGGTCTTTATCGAATGCGCGATTTGGCGCCAGACCGTTTTTATCAGAGCGAATATTACCGTTCCTATTACGGCGATACGGGCCTAGCGGAAGAAATCTGTTACACGCTCTATCTTCCAAAGGGTGTTGCGATGGTTATCTCGCTGATGCGCTCGGGCGAGAGTTCGCGCTATTCGGCAAGAGAGTTCAGGCTTTTGGAATCTGTTGCACCGGTCGTCACCAGCCTCGCCCAACGCCACTGGCAGGATGTGCCGGACAAATTCGATCTCAATCCCGATGAGAACGCGCTTTACGAGGAACGATCGTTTATCGAAAACACCGTCAGCACGCTGTTCGGCAAACGTATTACGCCGCGCGAAACCCAGGTGGTCGCACAGGTTCTGGAGGGCCATTCTTCCGATTCGATCGCCAAGGACCTTGGCATTACGGTGGGGACGGTGCGCATTCACCGCCGCAATATTTACGCCAAATTGCAAATTTCTTTGCAGCAGGAGCTTTTCTCCATATTCTTTAAGAAAATTACGACGGGCCGGTGACCCGGGCCGAAATCAAAGGGACAAGAAATGCAAAGCCATGCGCGCGTCGTCGTCATCGGCGGCGGAATGATGGGAGTTGGACTGCTCTACCATTTGGCGGAAGAAGGCTGGACCGATTGCCTGCTCATTGAAAAAGGCGAGCTGACCTCCGGCTCCACTTGGCATGCCGCCGGGCAATGCCCGAGCTTCATCGCCGATTACAACATGGCCAAGATCCATAACTACGGCAACAAGCTCTACCCCAAGCTGGAAGAACTGACCGGACAATATGTTTCCTGGCACGGCTGCGGCGGCATTCGCTTCGCGCTAAACGACGTCGAGCTTGAGTGGTTCAAGCATGTCGAAGGGGTGTCGAAGCTGATCGGCTTCGAGATGCATATCCTCGGCCCGGAAGAGGTCAAGCAACATAATCCCCATGTCGATACCACCGGCGTTCTCGCCGCCGCTTTGACCATCGGCGACGGCCATGTCGATCCGGCGGGCTGCTGCATGGCATTGGCCAAAGGCGCGCGCAATTTCGGCGCCAAGATCGAGCGCTTCACCCGGGTGGTGGACATCAACCAAGCGGCCAGCGGCGAATGGGAAGTGGTGACCGATAAAGGCACAGTCATTTGCGAGCATGTCGTCAATGCTGCCGGTTGTTATGCACGGCGTGTCGCACAAATGGCCGGCACCGATGTTCCCATCACCAATATGGAACATCATTATCTGGTCACCGAGCCGATCCAGGAATTTGTCGACAGCGATATCGAGATGCCGGTGATGCGCGACCCTTATGCCTCCGCCTACTACCGCCAGGAACAGAAATCCGCCCTCATCGGTCTTTATGAAACCCATTCCGGGTTCGAGGCCTGGGCCGGCCGCAGCGGCTGGCCGGAGTGGGAATCAGACAGCGAGCTGTTCGAGCCCGACATGGACCGCATCCTGCCCTATGTCGAAAAAGTCATGGAGCGCATGCCGATTTGGGCCGATGCCGGCATCCAGCGCATCGTCCATGGCGCCAGCCCGCACACGCCGGATGGCAAGCCGATGCTCGGCCCGGCCATGGGGCTCGAGAATTTTTGGATGTGTTGCGGCTCCTCCATCGGCATCGCCCAAGGTGCGGGATGCGGCAAATATCTCGCCCAATGGATGATTCACGGCGACGCCGAAATCAACATGGCGGGCCTCGATCCCCGGCGCTTCTGCGGCATGAACGATGACGCTTGGGTGCGCGCCAAATCTATCGAAGATTACACTCACATGTATCAGCTTCACCTGCCCGGCGAAGAACGCCCCGCCGGCCGTGATTTGAGAAAAACTTCGCTCTACGAAACGCTGAAGAATAAAGGCACGGTCTTTACCGAAGCCGCTTCCTGGGAACGGCCGAAATGGTTCTCCCTCGACGGACGGGCCGAGGAGCCGGGCTTTGGCCGCACCAATGTTCATGAGGTGGTGGCGGAGGAATGCCGGGCGGTGCGCATGCGGGTCGGCGTAACCGATCTGTCGAGCTTCGCCAAATTCGATGTTACGGGCGCCGATGCGGAAGCCTATCTCAACCGCATCACCGCCAATCGCGTGCCGGGCAAAAATGGCGGCATTGCTCTCACCCATTTGCTCGGCGACAACGGCATGATTCAGAGCGAGGCGACGGTCACCCGCTTGGCCGAGGATCATTTTTACGTGCTCAGCGGGGCCATAGCCCAGCACCGGGATTTGGACCATCTGCGTCACCCCATTCACAGCGATGAGGATGTCCAGGTTGCGGACATCACCGACGATTGGGGCGTCCTGGTGGTGGCCGGGCCGCACGCGCGCGACACCTTGGCCAAAATCACCGCCGCCGAATTGACCAACGAGAATTTCCGCTGGCTCTCCGGTCAAATCATCGAGGTGGCGGATATCGAGCTGCGCGCCCTTAGGGTCAATTATGTCGGCGAGTTGGGCTGGGAACTGCATGTTCCGATGCCGGACATGCCGGCGCTCTATGAAGCCGTTTGGGCCGCGGGCGAGGAATACGGCATCGCCGATGTCGGCACTTACGCGGTCAATTCCTTGCGCCTCGAGAAGGCCTACAAGGGGTGGGGCGCCGAACTGACCAATGAGATCACCATGATCGAAGCCGATATGGAACGCTTCGTGAAATATGACAAGAATGATTTCATCGGCAAGGCCGCCACGCTGAAGCGCAAGCAGGAAGGAATATCCATGCGCCTCGTCTATTGCGAGCTGGAGGCGCGAAATCATGACGCCCATGGCGGCGAGGCCGTGTTGCGCGACGGTGAGGTCATCGGCGTGACCACCTCGGGCGGGTGGGGCCATTACACGGGAAAAAGCCTGGCTTTCGCCTATGTGGCGCCGAAATTCGCCGATCCGGGGGCCCAATTCGATGTCGAAATACTGAGCGACGCCATCAAGGCAACCGTGCTCGAAGCGCCTGTTTACGATCCTCATAACGCCCGTCCGCGCGCCTGACGAAGGCTTGGCGAAGCCATGCTGAGCCAATGGCTGAACGAAGCGCCTCTTGCATCGGAGGATGAAGCGCCGGCGCTCAAAGGCGATATCCGCGCCGACGTGTGTATTGTCGGCGGCGGCTATTGCGGGCTGTGGACGGCGCTCACCTTAAAGCAACGCGAGCCGTCGCTCGATATCGTGATTGTCGAAAAGAACCGCTGCGGCGACGGCGCGAGCGGACGCAATGGTGGCTTCGTGCTGAGCTGGTGGCGCAGTTTCGGCGCGCTCGCAACCTTCTGCTCCACGGACGAAGCGATTCGTCTCGCCGAGGCCTCGGCGCATTGCGTGGATGAGATGGCGAACTTTTGCGCCGCCCATGACATCGACTGCGAATTCCGCCGGGACGGCTGGCTGTGGGCGGCGACAAACCGGGCGCAGGACGGGGCCTGGCGTTCGGTGATCGAAGCCCTGGCCCGGCACCAGAGGCATCCATTCGAGGAATGGTCGCCCGATCAAGTGGCGGCGCGCTCGGGCTCCGACAAGCATATCTCCGGCGTTTTCGAGCCCACCGGCGCGACTGTGCAACCGGCGCACCTCGCGCGTGGCCTCCGCCGCGCCGCCCTGGCGCAAGGCATCCGAATTTTCGAAAACACGCCGATGCGGCGCCTCAAACGCACTCGCCCGCCGCGCGTCGTCGCGCCTGGCGGGACGGTGCGTGCCGACAAGGTGGTGATTGCGATGAACGCCTGGGCGACCGCGCTTCCCGAGCTCAGCCGCAGCGTTCTCGTCATCAGCAGTGATGTCGTCGCCACGGAGACATTTCCGGAGCGGCTCAAAGCCTCGGGCTGGGCGGACGGCATGGCGATTTCGGATTCGCGCTCGCTGGTGAATTATTACCGCACGACCCTGGACGGCCGCGTGGTGTTCGGTGCCGGCGGCGGTTTTCTCTCCTACGCCAACCGGGTGGGGCGAAAATTCGACGCCGCGACGCCGCGCGCGGCCGAGGTGGCGGGCTATTTCCATAAAGTCTATCCGGCGTTCGCCGATGTCGGGATCGCGTCGCACTGGACCGGACCGATCGACCGTTCGCTCAGCGGCCTGCCGTTTTTCGGCCGCCTTGGCGGGCGCGCCGACATTCTCTACGGCTTGGGATTTTCCGGGAACGGCGTCGGGCCGACGATGCTGGGCGGCAAGGTCCTCGCCTCGCTCGCACTCGAGGCGCGCGACGAATGGTCGGAATGCGGGCTGGTGCGCCACAGCGTCGGCCAATTTCCGCGCGAGCCGATGCGCTATATCGGCGGCACCCTGGTAATGGGCGCCAAGCGGCGCATCGAAACCCTGGACGATCAAGGCCGGAAACCGGGGCTTATCACCCGCGCTATCGCCAATCTCGCACCGGCCGGTCTGGTTCCGGTTAAGGGTTATAACGCCGACCAGCCCTCGGGTGGCGCGAATGGTTAAGCTTTGATGCGCTCGGACTTCGGATCGTAGAGCGGGCGCAGCGACGCCGTCGCCGGATAGCGCACGCCGGCAATTTCGATCTCGTACGTGCCCGAATTGACATACTCGGCGTCGACGCCATCCGGGTTTTCGACATAGCCGAGGGCGACGGCGGCGCCCAGCGTATGGCCGTACATTGCCGAGCGCACATAGCCGGCAAGATTACCGTCGCGCCAGATCGGCTCGTTGTGATAGAGCATCGGATCGGGATCGCCGAGCAGGAACTGAACCAGGCGTTTGTTGAGCCCAGCCTCCTTTTGGCGCTTGAGCGCCTCGCGGCCGACGAAGCCGCCCGGCTTGTCGAACTTGACGGCAAAGCCGAGGCCGCCTTCGAGCGGCGTGTCGGCATCGGTGATGTCGTGGCCGTAATGGCGGTAGGCTTTCTCGATGCGGAGCGAATTCATCGCATGCATGCCAACCTGGCGCAGCCCGTATGATTCCCCTGCCTCGACCAGAACGTCCCAGACGCCGGTGGTGAATTCGCTCGGAATATAAAGCTCCCAGCCGAGTTCGCCGACATAGCTGATGCGCGACGCCCGCACCGTGGCAAAGCCAAGCTCGATCTCGCGGCTGGTGCCGAACGGAAATGCATCGTTGGAGAGATCGTCCGGGCTCAGCGATTGCAGCAGGTCGCGCGCCCGCGGCCCCATCAACCCGAGCATGGACAGGCCGGAGGTAACGTCGGTCAGCACCGCATGGGCGTCTTTCGGAATGCGTCGCTTGAGCCAGTGGAAGTCGCGCACCTGGAATTCGCCGGAGGTGACGATGAGAAAGTCGTCGTCGGCGAGCCGGGTGACAGTGAGGTCGGCCTCGATGCCGCCTTGTTCGTTGAGCCACTGGGTGTAAATCACTTTGCCCGGCGCGACATCGACATGGTTGGCGGCGACCTGGCCGAGAATGCGCCAGGCATCGCGGCCTTGGAGGCGGAACTTGGCGAACGAACATTGATCGAGGAGGCCGACCGCGCCCCGTACTGCGCGGTGCTCTTCGGCCGAAGGATCGAACCAGTTTTGCCGGCCATAGTTGTATTGATAGCGCGCCTCGGTGCCTTCGGGCGCGAACCAGTTGGGCCGCTCCCAGCCGAAGGCGACACCATGGCAGGCGCCGCGCGCGACCAACCGGTCATGCACCGGTGAGCGGCGCACGCCGCGCCCGGTCTCTGCCTGATGAAACGGCCAATGCATGGCGTACAGGAGGCCAAGCGTTTCGCTGACGCGCTCGCGCAAGTATTTCTTGTTGCCCTGGAACGGCAGGTTGCGGCGGATGTCAACCTCCCACAGATCCGGCGGCGGGCGGCCGTCGCGGATCCATTCGGCGAGCACCTGGCCGATGCCGCCGGCGGATTGAATGCCGATCGAGTTGAAGCCGGCGGCGACGAAGCAATTGGCGAGCTCCGGCACCTCGCCAAGCTGGTAGCGTACGTCCGGCGTAAAGCTCTCGGGGCCGCAGAAGAACGTCTGGATGCCGACATCGGCGAGCGCCGGCATGCGGTGCATCGCCTGGGTCAGGATCGGCTCGAAATGATCGAAATCCTCAGGCAGTTCGTCGAAGCTGAAATCCTCCGGGATGCCGTCCATGCCCCACGGCTTGGCGTTGGGCTCGAACGCGCCGAGCAGGATCTTGCCCGCATCCTCCTTGTAATAGGCGCAGGCGTCATAGTCGCGCAGCACCGGCAGGTCCGGCGTCACGCCGTCGAACGCCTCGGTCATGATGTAGAAATGTTCGCAGGCGTGGAGCGGCACATTAACGCCGATCGAGGCCGCGAGATCGCGCGTCCACATGCCAGCGCACAGCACCACCGCATCCGCCGTGATCTCACCGGCATCAGTCTCAACGCCGGTCACGCGCTCGCCGTCATGGCGGATCGCCAGCACCTTGCAATCCTCGCGGATCAGCGCGCCGCCTGTGCGTGCGCCCTTGGCCAGCGCCTGGGTGACGTCGACCGGATTGGCCTTGCCGTCGGACGGGATATGGACTGCGCCGAGCACGTCTTCGGTATTGACCAGCGGGTAGCGCTCTTTGACTTCTTCAGGCGTAATCACATCGACCTGGAGATCGAATATCTTCGCCATCGAGGCATTGCGTTTGAGTTCCTCGAAACGCGCTTCGTTGGTGGCGATCGAGATCGAGCCGGTTTGCTTGAAGCCGGTGGCCTGGCCGGTTTCGGCTTCGAGTCCGTGATAGAGCTCGGCGGTGTATTTGGCCAATTGCGTCATGCGCTGCGAGCCGCGCAATTGGCCGACCAGGCCGGCGGCGTGCCAGGTGGTGCCGCAGGTCAGCTGGCGGCGCTCCAGCAGCACGACATCGGAAATGCCGAGCTTGGTCAGATGGTAGGCGACCGAACAGCCGATGACGCCGCCGCCGATGATGACGACTTGCGCCGAACCTGGCAGTTCCTTGGCGCCGGTCTCCGGTGCCGCCTTATCGCTCATCGCGGAAATCTCCAAACTCTTGCAATGCCAAACACTCGTTTTTCACAACATATCCTCAAAAACCCGGTCGTGCAGAATTGGCACGCGGTTGCTCTCCGGGCAATCGAGCTCGCGCGCATAACGGTGCCCGGAATAAACCGCGGCGGCAATGATCGCCGGCGCTTCGCAATCGCCGATGCGCTTCAAGGTTTTCGGCGCGCCCTCGCTCTCCAGACGTTCGGATAGCTCGTGGAAGAGTTCGTCATTGGGCCGGCGCGCCGTGACCAGGACCAGTGAGTCCGCTTTGAGACGCCGTTCACGCCCGGTAAAGGTACAAGCGAGAAGCGCCTCGCCGCCGTCATAAGCGGTGAGCTCATGGGACGTGACGATCTCGACG
>PTKB01000125.1 GCA_002937555.1 Alphaproteobacteria bacterium MarineAlpha10_Bin2
TCTTGTCGTTGCGCTTGTTGCCGGTGAGTTTGACCTTTTCCGCGTTGATGACGATGACATTATCGCCGCAATCCATATGTGGGGTGTAGATCGGTTTGTGCTTGCCCCTGAGACGCGTGGCGACAACGGCGGCGAGACGCCCGAGGACAATATCCTCGGCATCGACCAGCAGCCATTTCTTGTCGATATCCTTGGGAGTGGCCGAGAAGGTTTTCATGACGTGCATTGCCCGTGTAAAAGAACTGCCACGACCGGCGCGGCGCTTCAAAGAGGCGGCAGTATGCCACAGAATTCTATGCGGTCAACTCGAAAGAGCGTTTTATTTCATTTATTTAATTGGTGGTATCAGAGTAGTAATAACGCGTGCTGTGGCCGGGTAGCGGCGTGAGCGTCTGGCGTTATATATTCCATTAACAATCCAGGAAACCAAGCCATGGCGACAAGCGCCCACAGCCAACAACAGGAAGAGGCGTCCCTCCTGCGCAGCGACGCGGATGGGGTGGCCAAACTGACGCTCAACCGGCCGCGCGCGGGCAACAGCCTGTCGCGGGGCCTGATGTCGGCGCTACAGGCGGAATTGGACGATATCAGCGCCGATGCCGATGTGCGCGTCGTCGTCATTGCCGCGACGGGCGAAATATTTTGCGCCGGGCATGACCTTAAGGAAATCCGCGCCAATCCCGGCCGCGCGGCCTATGAGGCCCTGTTCGGCCAATGCGCGGCGTTGATGACCAGCATCGTCAAACTGCCGCAGCCGGTAATCGCGCGGGTTCAAGGCGTCGCCACCGCGGCCGGTTGCCAGCTGGTGGCGAGCTGCGATTTGGCGATCGCTGGCGCGAATGCACGCTTCTGTACGCCCGGCGTCCATATCGGCCTGTTCTGCTCGACCCCGATGGTGGCGTTGAGCCGCAATGTCTCGCGCAAGGCGGCGATGGAAATGCTGCTGACCGGGGAAGAAATTGCCCCCGAAACGGCTGAAAAATTCGGCCTGATAAACCGCGCCGTGAGCGACGCGGAATTGGATCCGGTGGTCGATGACATGTGCGCCCGGATTGTCGACAAATCCCCCCTCACCGTCAGAATCGGCAAACAGGCGTTTTACCGTCAGCTCGAAATGGGGCTTGAAGACGCCTATGACTATGCCAGCCAAGTGATGACGGAAAACATGCTGACCAAGGATGCCGAGGAAGGCATCGATGCTTTTTTGCAAAAACGTCCGCCGGTTTGGCGCGGAAAATGAGATAAGCACCGGCATGGTAGATGTCGCCATTAAATCGACCGACGGTCACCCGCTCGTTTACTTGCCGCATCATGATTATTACTCTGATGCCCACTTACGCGACATTCTCACCAAGGTTCGCTGTTTTGCGATGGTCGGGGCCAGCGCCACATGGAAGCGGCCCAGTTTCTACGCCATGAAATATCTGTTGAAGAAAGGCTATCGGGTTGTTCCGATCAACCCGCGGAGCGCCGGCGAGGAAATTCTTGGCCAAAAAGTGTATGGCAGTCTGGCGGACTATTCGGGTGAGCTCGATATGGTGGATGTTTTCCGCTCCTCCGAAGACGCTTTTGACATCACCAAGGATGTCATCGCGAATATGGCAGAGAAGAATATCAAAGTGCTGTGGATGCAGCTCACGGTGCGCAACGACAAAGCCGCCGAGCTGGCCGAAGCAGCTGGCTTGACGGTCATCATGAACCGCTGCCCGAAGATCGAATTTGCCCGCCTCTCCGGCGAATTGGGATGGAGCGGCATCAATACGAAAATCGTCACCGCCAAAGTCTTGAGGCCACCCAGAATATGAGCAAAACAAGAGATAATTCGGATGGTCCCCGCGAATATGGTTTGGAGACACTTGCGGTTCATGCCGGCGCACGGCCTGATGCTGTTACCGGCGCCCGGTCGACGCCGATATACCAGACCACGGCGTATGTTTTCGACGATGCCGACCATGCGGCAGAACTGTTTAACTTACAGACCTTCGGCTACATCTATTCTCGCCTGACAAACCCCACCGTTGCGGTGTTGGAGGAGCGCATCGCCGCACTCGAGGGCGGGCGCGGCGCAGTTGCGGTGGCCAGCGGCCATGCGGCGCAGTTTCTCACCGGCTTCACCCTGATGGCAAGCGGCGACGAGTTTATCGCTTCGCGCAATCTGTATGGCGGCTCCGTAACGCAGTTCGCCACCAGCTTTCCCAGGCTCGGTTGGAATTGTCATTTTGTCGACCCGTCGGCGCCTGAAAATTTTGAAGAAGCAATGACGGACAAGGTAAAGTTTATTTTCTGCGAGGGCCTCGCCAACCCTGGAGGTGTCGTTCTCGACCTGGAGCCTATTGCCGAGGTCGCCCACCGCCACGGCGTGCCCCTGGTCGTCGACAACACCCTGGCCTCACCCTATTTATGCCGGCCTTTCGAGTGGGGCGCCGATATCGTTATTCATTCGGCCACCAAATTTATCGGCGGGCACGGTAATACCATGGGCGGCATTATTGTCGAATCGGGAAGGTTCGATTGGTTTCAGAATGACAAATTCCCTGCCCTCACCCAGCCCGATGTCGCCTATCACGGCCTGACGTTTGGCGAAACATTTGGTGATTTTGCGTTCACGATGAAAACCCGCGCCGTGGGGCTGAGGGATTTTGGCCCAGCTCTATCGCCGAGCGCAGCCTGGAATCTGTTGCAGGGCGTGGAGACATTGCCATTGCGTATGGAACGTCATTGCAGCAATGCCCAGGCGGTCGCCGAATATCTTGAAGCGCATCCGCAAGTCGCCTGGGTCTCTTATCCCGGGCTCGAGTCCAGCCCGTTTCGTGCTCTAGCCGATAAATATTTGCCAAAGGGCTGCGGCGCCGTCCTCACGTTCGGCCTCAAAGGAGGCTACGACGCCGGCATCAAGGTCGTCGATACGGTCAACATGTTTTCCCACTTGGCCAATATCGGCGATACGCGCAGCCTCATCATTCATCCCGCATCAACGACTCACCGCCAGCTGACGGAAGAGCAATTGGAGGGCGCGGGTGTTGGCCCCGATGTGGTCCGCCTCTCTATCGGCATTGAGACGATCGAAGACATCATCGCCGACCTCGATCAGGCCCTGGCGTCACTCTAGGTGACACCCCGCTGACCGTGCGGCGTCACTTCCAGAGCGCCCTCGGGAGGCATCCATAGCGCCATGTCCTCCGTACCGTAAACAATGTGCTCAGACGGCCGGCGCCTTTGGCGCGCAATCCAACTCGCGCCCACCGGCAGGTTGTAATATGCGCGGGCGCACCAAGCGGGCCAGGGAATGAGCGGCCAGGTGATCCTCGACCAGCGCTGCGTATGCTCGGCGAGCGGGCGCTGGCGCGCTTCCCAGCGGCGAAGCACGGTCGGAATGTCGGCGTCCTCTTCCAGCATGTTTGCCAACGCCAGCGCGTTGACGATCGACGTGCCGCATCCCTGCCCGAGCCCCGGCGACATCGAATGGGCGGCATCGCCAAGCACGGCGACGCGCCCTTGCCCCCAGCGCTTCAGATGGGTCGTGACGAAACGGTCGTAGCGCCCTTCTTCGCCGAAGCGTGCGATGATGGATTCGAGATGCGGGAAGCTTCGCCGCCAGACTTCCTTGCGCACCGGTACCGCGGCCGCTTCCTTGTCCCGCGCCGGCATCGTCAGGCAGATGTAAAAGACATCTCTGTTGCACGGCGTGTAGAGCACGCGCCGGCTGCCGCGCCACCACTCCTTGATGCGGATCGATTCGCGCTCGTCATAGTCGCTCGCCACATGCGGCACCAGAAGGCGGATAGCGCCGTCGATATGGCTGTGCCGGCGGGCGACCAGATCGAGAGAGTCACGCACCATCGAGTTGACCCCGTCGGCGGCGCAGACGAGGTCTGCCGGGTGAGAGGTTCCGTCGGCGGTCAACAACTCGCCGCCGGGCCGCGCCGCCACGGCTTTCGAACCGGTGACGATTTCTGCGCCGGCGCGCCTCGCCGTGTTGAGAATCGCCTGCAACAATTGCTCGCGCGGCAAGCAAAATACACGCGAGTAAGGCCGGCCGAAGGCGATACTATCGATAAGGCGGCCATGGCGGTCCCAGCTCCGCCAATCCGGCGCTTCGGTGCAGCCGGTAAGCGCTTCATCGGCGGCGCCGATCGCGTTCAGCACCCGCACGCCGTTCTCCCACAGCCAAATTCCGGCGCCGAAAGCGCGTATTTCGGCGGCGCGTTCGTGCACGCGCACCGACCATCCGCGTTGCGCCAACGCGGCCGCGAGTGTCAGCCCGGTGAAGCCGCCGCCGGCGATCTCCGCATGTCGCCTATCGCGCACGCAATTCGCTCCGGGCCGGCATTCAGGTGCCAGAGAGTTTGGTGTCGCGGGCGTAGCATACCGCTTCGGCTACCTGGACGCCGTCATAGGCCGGGATGGGTTCGAACGCCATGGTGCCATAGAGCGCCCGCGCGGCATGCCATTGCGGCAAGGTATGCAACACCATGCGGCGATGGCCGGCGGCGGCGGCTTCCGCCAAAGCGCGCGAGACCAAGTCCCGGGCAATGCCGCCCCTGCGATAATCCGGGCGGACGAAGAGCCGCGCCATTTTCGCCACGCCGTCATCGAGACGGGCGAAGGCGACGCCGCCGGCAACCGATTCGCCGTATTCGGCGAGTAAAAATCCGTTGCCCGCCGTGTCATAGGGCGCCGGCAACGCGGCGAGGCCGGATTCGACTTCATCCCGGCAGGCGTTCTCATCGATGGTGGCGATATATTCCCGAATCTGCTCCCGAATGGCCGGGGTATCCGCGGAAAACCGAGCGCTTCGAATGGTTAATCGGGTCATGGCGGCTACCGATCCTGGAGCGATGGGTCATTATTTCACTGCCGGGCGGCGAAATCCCCAAATAAATGGTGGCTGTTCGCCGATTGCCGACGTCTTTCGAAGCGGTTAAATTCACTGCTGAGCTTGTAAGCTTCCCCTGCCTTGGCTACAAGTGCCGGGGGGAACAGCCAGAATTTAGGACCGATCGATGCAAGTAATATTGGCGGAACCAAGGGGCTTTTGCGCCGGTGTCGAGCGCGCCATCGAAATCGTCGAGCGCGCTATTGAGGTTTATGGCCCGCCGGTCTATGTGCGCCACGAAATCGTCCACAACAAGCGCGTCGTCGCCGAGTTGCGCGAAAAAGGTGCGATCTTCGTCGAAGAAGTGAGCGAGGTGCCGGAAGGCGCGGTCACCATCTTCAGCGCCCACGGCGTCGCCGAAAGCGTCGAGATCGAAGCGCGTAAACGCGGCCTGCCGGTGATCGACGCGACCTGCCCGCTCGTCGCCAAGGTTCATGTCGAGGCGCAGCGTTATGAAAAGGACGGCGACGAAGTCATCCTGATCGGCCATGAAGGGCACCCGGAAGTCGAAGGCACCAGCGGCCGCTTGACCAAAGGACCGCAGATCGTCGCCACCGCGGAAGACGTACAGTCCGTCAACGTCTCCAACCCCGACAAAGTGGCGTACGTCACCCAGACCACGCTCAGCGTCGATGACACGCGCGAAGTTATCGAGGCATTGAAAAAGCGCTTCCCCAATATATCCGGCCCCGACGTCAAGGATATTTGTTACGCCACGCAGAACCGCCAAGCCGCCGTGCGGGCGCTTGCCGAGGACGTCCAACTCATTCTCGTGGTCGGCGCGCGCAACAGCTCCAACTCCAACCGCCTGCGCGAAATCGGCGAAGAAATGGGCGTTCCGACCTATCTCGTCGAAGACGCCAGCGACCTCAATCACGGCTGGTTTGCCGGCGTGGAACGGGTCGGCATCACCGCCGGCGCCTCCTCGCCCGAGGAATTGGTGCGCGAGCTCTACGCCAAGCTGCGCGAATTCTCCGAAGTCGAACTCAAGATTCAGAACGGAATTAAGGAGCGTGTGCGCTTTAAATTGCCGGAAGAACTTGTCCGCACCGGCGAAGACGGCCGCACCCCCGGCCATGACCAAATCATCGCGACCTAGCGCTAAACGCGAAACCGGATACCGGAAAGGCTCTTTTAAAAAATGCCTGTACCTCTAATTCAGCAAATCCGCGTCGGCGCCTACGTCTTGTCCAAGCGCATCCGGCGGACCAAGCGCTATCCGCTGGTGCTCATGCTGGAGCCTTTGTTCCGCTGCAATCTCGCCTGCCCCGGTTGCGGAAAGATCGATTATCCGTCGACGATCCTCGATCAGCGCCTCAGCCTCGAAGACTGCCTCGCCGCGGTCGACGAGTGCGGCGCACCGGTGGTCTCCATTCCCGGCGGCGAGCCACTGATCCATCCCGAGATGAAAGACATCGTCGCCGGCATCGTCGCGCGCAAGAAATTCGTCTATCTCTGCACCAATGCCCTGCTGCTCAGCAAAAAGCTCGAGCAATATACACCGAGCCCCTATTTGACTTTTTCGATCCATCTCGACGGTCTCGAAGAAGAGCATGACAAGGCGGTCGATCAAAAAGGCACTTTCAAGCGCGCCGTCGCCGCCATCAAAGAGGCGCAAGCGCGGGGCTTCCGCGTCAACGTCAATTCCACCCTGTTCGACGGCCACGCGCCGGAAGACGTGGCGGAATTTTTCGATTTCGTCACCCATGATCTGAAGATCGACGCCATCACCGTCTCGCCGGGCTATTCCTATGAGCGTGCGCCGGACCAGGAGCATTTCCTCAACCGCTCCAAGACCAAGGCGCTGTTCCGCGAAATCTTCCGCTTGGGCGAGCGCAAGAAGTGGCGCTTCAGCCAGTCCAGCCTGTTCCTCAATTTCCTCGCCGGCAACGAAACATATGAATGCACGCCGTGGGGCAACCCGACGCGTAACATCTTCGGCTGGCAGAAGCCGTGCTATCTGCTGGGCGAAGGCTATACGGCGACCTTCAAAGAGCTCATGGAAGATACCGAATGGGACAAATACGGCACCGGCAAGTACGAAAAATGCGCCGACTGCATGGTTCACTGCGGCTATGAGGCGACCGCCGTTGAAGATACGCTGTCGAACCCGTTGAAGGCACTCTGGGTAAATTTGCGCGGCGTCAAGACGACGGGCCCGCTCGCGCCCGAGATCGATTTAGAGAATGCGCGGCCGGCGGAATATATTTTCGAATCCCATGTCGAAACCATGCTCGAAGAGATCGAAGGCGGCGACAATACGCCGTCACCCGACGGCGCGAAAAAGCGGAGCGCTCCGGCGAGCCACGCGGCGTAACGCGCCGAAGGCAATACGCGCATCGAACGCGAGCGACAACAGCTCGGGCAGATCCCACGGCCGTATTGCCACACCACGCAAGACAGCGCCGAGAGACACGCCGCCCACCGCTGTCACGCCGGCAATCGCCGCTTCGGGAATATATCTGTTGGAAGGATCGGAAACGATCCTCAGCACCACGAACGGTACATCCGCGTCGCGCGCCGCTTCGGCGACGGCATGGCTTTCCATATCGCATGCCAATGCGGTTGTTTTCGCGAACAGGCCGAGCTTTTGATCCTGCGACCGGACAGCTTGATCGACCCCGACGACCGCCCCGCTCCAGGTCTTGCTGCCGATCACGCCTAGCAACTGGCTCTGGAGGTCGGGATCGGCCGCGAACTCGGTTTCGGCTTGCTCCGGTATGGGCGCATCGGACGTCGTTTCTTCCTCCCCGTCCTCGGGGCGGCGCGCCAGATCGCCCAATCTCAAACGGCGGCGTCCGCTCGGCAACGGCTGATGCCAGGCGATGACACGCTCGGCAACGATGACGGCGCCCGGGCCGAGGCGCGGGTCGAGCCC
>PTKB01000126.1 GCA_002937555.1 Alphaproteobacteria bacterium MarineAlpha10_Bin2
GCCGACGCCGCGCGCCTCGCCGACCAGCGAATGATCGGCGAATTTTTGCAGGCCCGCCTGGAAATGCGGCGCCACGCGGCGGAGATTGTCGAACATGCCGCCGGGCTCGGTGATCAATTCCAAAGTTTTCAGCGCCACCGCCGCGCCGACGGGGTGGCCCGCCGTGGTAAAGCCGTGCGGAAACTCGCCCATCGCTTCCGCCGCTTCCATCAATTGCGCGTCGATCTCGGGCGACATCAACACCGCGCCCATCGGGAAGTAACCCGCCGTCAGGCATTTCGACGTGCAGATGATGTCGGGGCGGAAATTATAAGTCTGGGAGCCCCACATGTTGCCGGTCCGGCCGAAGCCGCACACCACCTCGTCGGCGATGATCGCGATATCGTGCTTCCTCAGCACCGCCTCGATCTTTTCGAAATAGCCTTCAGGCGGGACCAAGGCGCCGCCGGCACCCATTACCGGCTCGGCGATGAAGCCGGCGATCGTATCCGCGCCCTCGGCTTGGATAAGTTCTTCGAGATTATCGGCCAGGCGCTGGGCATAATCACTTTCGCTTTCGCCCGGCCTGCCGTCGCGCCAATAATGCGGGCAGTCGGTGTAGATGATTTCTTTGAGAGGCAGGCCGAAGCACTCGATGTAGGGTTTACCGTTGAGGCTGCACGAGGCGACGGTGGTGCCGTGATAGGCCTTCTTGCGCGAGATGATCTTGCGCTTCTCCGACCGGCCGGCACCTATGTTGAGCATCCACAGCATTTTGATCGCCGTGTCATTGGCTTCCGAGCCGGAATTGACGAAATAGACGCGCTTCATCGCCACCGGCGCCAATTCGATCAAACGCTCGGCAAGATCGATGACCGGCGAGGCGGTGCGTCCGAAAAAGGTGTGATAGGCGGGCAGCTTTTTCATTTGCGCATACGCCGCCTCGGCGATGCGTTCTTCGCCGAAGCCGACTACGATGTTCCACAGGCCCGAGATGCCTTCGATATAGCGCCGGCCGTGATTGTCGGTGACGTAGATGCCTTGACCGCTTTCCAGCACCAATGGCCCGTCCTCGGCCAGGCTCGGAAGATGGGTGAAGGAGTGGAGATGGTAGGCGAGGTCGCGCGCCTCGGCTGAGTTTGAGTGCTGCCCGCTCATGGTGTTTCGCCTCGTTCGGTGGTTTCCATTGCCCGCTTGGCGGCATTTCGATACAGAATGACCGAGCAAGACCCTTTGCTACAATCGAAAAAGCACAGCCATGCCCAAAGTCATCATCCATGACGCCGTCGACCCAGCGGCGCGCGCCCTCCTGGAAACACGCGACGGCATGGATATCGTCACCATCGAACGCGATGAGCGGGAGCGGTTGCGCCGGGAATTGGCGGATGCGAATTCGATTATCCTGCGCTATCTGCCGCTCGACGCCGACGACCTCCGCGCCGCGCCCAACCTCAAGGTCGTCGCCCGCCACGGTGTCGGCTATGACAATATCGATATGGTGGCGGCGGTTGAATGCGGCATTCCCGTCGCCACCATCGGCGATGCCAATTCCGTCACCGTGGCCGAGCTTGCGATCTATCTCATGCTCGCCGCCGCCAAGCAGGGCCTGGTCTTCGACGCGGCGGTGCGCGGCGGCGACTGGTGGCAGGTGCGCGAGGCGGCGGACACCATCGAACTCTACGAGAAGACCGTGTTGGTCGTCGGCATGGGCCGCATCGGCAGCCTTGTCGCGCCGCGCTGCCAAGCCTTCGGCATGGATGTGCGGGTTTGCGATCCCTACATTCCGCAATCCGACATCAGCGATGCCGGCTTCACGCCGACGGCGGATTTCGCCGCCGCATTGCCGCAAGCCGATATCGTCACGCTGCACACGCCGTTGAACGACGAAACCCGCCACATGATCGATGCGCCCGCCTTGGCGCGCATGAAAAATGGCGCGCTGCTGGTGAACACCTCGCGCGGCCCGGTGGTCGACGGCGATGCGCTTAGCGCGGCGGTCGCGTCGGGACATATTTACGCCGCCGGCGTGGACGTGTTCGAAGAGGAACCGCCGGCGCTGGACAGCCCGCTGCTCGGCCACGCCAACATGGTGTTCACCCCTCATGTCGGCGGCCTGACGCGCGAATGTTTTTACCGCTCCGCCATCGTCTGCGCGCAAAACTCGCTCGATGCCATAGACGGCAAGCTGGACCCGGCCTATGTGGTCAATCCGGAGGTGCTGTGACGCAGGCAGGGCAGGGCAGAGCGGAGATGTTCGGGGCATGAGCTCCGGTCCGCAATCCGCCGTAGCCGCATCGCGCTGGGGAGTCATTGCACTGGCCGTGGCCGCCGGCGTTATCGCCGCCATGCAGGTCGGCAAGGTGCCGCCTACCCTGCCGCTGATTGCCGAGGATCTGGCGCTGTCGCGCGTCAGCTCCGGCCTCGTGGCCTCGCTCTTTTTCGCCGTCGGCGCGGTGTTTGGCGTCGCCATCGGCGGTGTGGCCGACCGGTTCGACGAGCTTCGTGTGATGTTTGCGGGCCTTGCTCTGCTCGCGCTTGGCAGCCTGCTTGGCGGCCTCATCGCCGATAGCGGCGTGCTGCTGGCGACGCGAGTGATCGAGGGCCTCGGCTATACCGCTGTCGCCGTGACCGCGCCGAAGATCATCGCGGTTGCCGCGCGGCCGGCCGACATGGTGATCGCCATCGGCATCTGGTCGACTTTCATGCCGCTCGGCATGGCGCTCATCATGGTGCTCTCGCCGCTGATGCTGGACGGCATCGGCTGGCAGGGGGTGTGGCTGGTGAACGCCGCGGTCATCGCGGTCTTTGCCGGCGTGCTGGCGGTGGGAATGCGCAAGGAGAGATCGGGCGGGGCGGGGGATGGACGCGCCGCGCAAACCGCTGCCGCGCCGGTTTTCGACTGGGCCGGCGTGCGCATTCTGATGGCCCGCCCGGGGCCGTGGCTGCTCGGGCTTTGCTTCGCGCTCTATACGATCCAGTGGTTCGCCATCATGGCCTGGCTGCCGACCTTCCTGGTCGAAACGCAAGGGCGCTCGCTCACCAGCGCCTCGCTGTTCGCCGCCCTGGTGGTGTTCGCCAATATCTCCGGCAATCTCGGTGCCGGCTGGTTGCTGCACCTAGGCGTGGCGCGCTGGCTGCTGATCGCCGTAGCCTTTGTCGTCGGGGCCGTGACCGGCGCGCTGATATTTTCCGGTGGCATCGGCGTAGAGGCGAATATACCGCTCGCGGTCGTCTTCAGCGCCTTCACAGGCCTGTTGCCCTCGGCTTGCATCGCCGGCGCCGCCATGCACGCGCCGACGCAGGCGCAAAACGCCATGTCCAACGGCTTCGTCATCCAAGGCTCGACCATCGGCAGCCTGCTCGGCCCGCCAGTGCTCGGCGCGCTGGCCGCGAGCTTCGGCAATTGGGAGAATTTTTGGTGGGTCATGCTCATCGGCCCAGCCATCGGTCTATTTGTGACGGCGGGGTTAAGGGGCGCCGAGCGGCGGTTGACGGAGGCAAGATGAGGTGGGCCGCTTCTTGGCATCAAAGCCATGAACGCACTAATTTAAAAGGTGTTTAACGCTCTTGGATTCTTGCCTCACGGCATAGATATTAGGGTTAACAATTTTACGCCCCTCACTCCGCCGCCACCTTACCCTTCGCCGCCACCACTTTCGCCATGCACTCCGCTGCCGTCATGACATGCGCCGTCGAAAACGCCAGGGCGATGAGGCTGGAGCGGTGTAGCTGGTCCGCCGACAGGGCACCGTAGCCCAGGTCGGGGTAGGCGAGGGTGGCGGTGCAGTCTGAGAGGAAGGCGACGCGGTAGTCGTGGAACATGGCGTCGCGCGCCGTGGCGTGGCAGCAATTCTCGGTCGTCACGCCGGTGACGATTACCGTGTCGGTGCCGAGGCCGCGCAAGATGATGTCGAGATCGGTGCCGAAAAAGGCGCTGTAGCGGTGCTTCTTGATGATCACTTCGCCGGGCTCCGGTGCGATCTCATCGTAGATTTCGATGCCATCGGTGCCGTCGACGAGCCCGGTTCCCTCGGCGATTGGCGGATAGATATCAGCGAAGCGGCCCATGTCGGAGCCGTCCGGACGGTGAGCGTGGGTGGTGTAGATGACGGCAATGCCGCTCTGCCGGCAAAAGCCGATAAATTCCTTCAGCTTGGGCAGCATGGCGCGACCGGCCTCCACTTCGAAGGAGGCGCCGGGCTTCACGAAATCATTCTCCATATCGACGACGATCAAGGCGGCGCGCACCGGATCGATACGCTCTATCTGCTGCGGCATTTTTTGTTCCTCTTCGCTTGTCAATCGCGTTGCACGAAACCCTTAGACACTCTTTCGCGCAAGCCTACGCCGAATAAGCAGGTTCGAAAACGCCTATTCAGACTTCAAGAACAAGCTGCCTTGCCAACCGCGCCGTATCGCGGAGCAGCAATCACAGCCGCGTGGCCCAAGTCGCTGCACGGTTGCCGTTCGCGTCCGGCTGTGGCATAGGGGCGGCCCCTCTCGGCATTTGGCTGGAGTCGAAAATGCGGCGTTTGCGGATCTTATTGCTTGGCATCATGGCCCTCACCCTCATCACGGCGGCCGGGTCTGCCCGCGCTCAAGACGATAATCCCGCCGAGGATTTCGCTGTCTGGCTGGAGGCGCTCCGCGCCGAAGCGCTTGGGATAGGGATATCCGCCGCCACGCTGGATGGCGCCCTGGCTGGCGTCGAGCCGATCCCGCGCGTAATCGAATTGGACCGTTCCCAGCCCGAGTCTACGCTGACCTTCGAGCAGTATATGGAGCGCGTCGTGCCGAATTCGCGGGTGCAGAAGGGGCGCAAGAAACTCAAAGAGAATGCTACCGCACTCGAAGCTGTGCGGGAGGTGTTTGGCGTGCAGCCACGTTTTATTGTTGCGCTGTGGGGAATCGAGACCAATTTCGGTCAATATACGGGCGGCTTTTCCGTTATCGCGTCGCTCGCCACACTCGCCCATGACGGCCGGCGCAGCGCCTATTTCCGTGCTGAACTTCTCAACGCTCTGCAAATCCTTGAGGAGGGCCACATCACGCCCGACGCCATGATGGGCAGTTGGGCCGGGGCCATGGGGCAAAGCCAGTTCATGCCGTCGAGTTTCGTGCGCTTCGCCATCGATTTCGATGGCGATGGCCGGCGCGACATTTGGACCACCAAGGCGGATGTCTTCGGCTCGGCGGCAAATTATCTTTCCAAGTCGGGCTGGAAAGGCGACCAGACTTGGGGGCGCAAGGTGCTGCTGCCCGACGGATTCGACACGGCGCTTGCCGGCCTCAAGATTTCCAAGCCATTGGCCGACTGGCAGGCGCTCGGCGTGCGCCGGGCCAATGGCCGAAACCTGCCCGTTGTCGCCGGCATGGCGGGCTCAATCGTCTTTCCGGGCGGCGACGGCGGGCCGGCCTTTCTGGTCTATGACAATTTCAAGACCACGCTCAAATGGAACCGCTCGACCTATTTCGCCATGGCCGTCGGCCATCTTGCCGATCGCATTGCGGGCCAGTAACATATCAAGGGATAGTGTTGTCTAAAGCCAAGAATACCAGATCATGAATTTTGCGCGGGCCATCGCCGCTTTGTCCGCCCTGTTCCTGGGCGCTGCGCTGCTCTCTGCTTGCGCCGAGACCTCACTCATTTTCCATTCCGCCAAAATAATAGCGCGCGAGATCGAAGGCGAACCGGAGGCCAAACAACCGCCGCCCGGCCAGCCCGTACCGGCCGGCTATAAACTCGGCGACACTTATATGGTCGCCGGCGTGCGCTATTTCCCGCGGTTCGATCCCAACTATAACGAAACCGGCATCGCGTCTTGGTATGGCGAGCCGTTTCATGGCCGCGATACGGCCAATGGCGAGCGCTACGATATGAACGAGCTGACTGCCGCGCATAAAACCATGCCGATGCCGAGCACCGCCCGGGTGACCAATTTGGAGAACGGCCGCACGCTCATGCTGCGCGTCAACGATCGCGGGCCGTTTGTCGCAGGGCGCATCATCGACATCTCGCGCCGCGGCGCGCAACTGCTCGGCTTCTACCGCAAGGGGACGGCGAAGGTGCGGGTCGAGTTTATCGAATTCGCCCCGTTAACGGTGATCGCCGACCGCGATGCGCCGCGGCGGCGTTTGGACACCGAAGAAATGGTTGCGATACGAAGCGAGCCGACCGCGGAACGCCCCGAAATAACCAGCCAATATCTGGATGCGCCCGAGACCGAAGTGGGCAGCAGCGGTGATGATGATCTGACGTCGACCCCGGAGCCGTCAAACGGCACCACGCTTAGCGGTATGTTCGTTCAGGTCGGCGCCTTTGCCGAACGCGCCAACGCAGTCACTCTGGCGCGCCGCCTGAACGCGCTCTCGCCGAGCGTTATATCCGCCGCCAACATCAATGGCCGCACCCTTTTCCGCGTGCGCATGGGGCCGATTGCCGATCTCGAACAGGCCGACCGCCTGTTAGCGGAAACCATTGCGGCCGGACATAACGATGCCCGCCTTATTGTTGCCCAATAACGCCGTTACGCCGTGACATGCGCGGGCGAAGGCGGCTAAGCTCCGCTGAGCGCCAGGGGCGCATCCAAAGACCACGCGAGAGAATTAGCGACAATGTTTCATATTGAACGGCAGCGGCCGCCGGACGGGCGGCACGCGAGATGGATGGTGCGGCTTTGCGCCGCCGCCCTGATCTCCCTTATCTGGCTTGCCGGCGCGCCGGGCAATAGCGCCGCCGCGTTCGAAACCAGCGCCAAGGAAATGATCCTCGTGGACGACACCACCGGGGCGGTCATGCTGGGCAAGAATTCGGACCGGCAGATGTTTCCGGCCTCGATGAGCAAGCTGATGACCCTCTACATTGTTTTCGAGAAATTGACCGAAGGGGATCTGTCGCTCGATGCGCAGTTTCGGGTCAGCGAAAAAGCGTGGCGTATGGGTGGCTCGAGGATGTTCGTTGAGTTAAATAGCCGGGTGGCGGTGAGCGATCTCTTGCGCGGCGTCGTCGTGCAGTCAGGGAACGATGCGTGTATCGTCCTCGCCGAGGGCATTGCCGGTTCGGAGGCGCAATTCGTCGAGCTCATGAATGCAGGGGCCAAAAAGCTCGGCCTCACCAACAGCAATTTCATGAATGTCACCGGATGGCCGCACCCGGAACATGTTACCACCGCGCGCGACCTCGCCATTTTGGCGCATGCGGTGATCCGCGATTTTCCGCAGTTCTATCCCATGTTTCAGGAGAAAAACTTTACCTATAACGGCATCAAACAGGGCAACCGAAATCCGTTGCTGTACACCTATTCGGGCGCGGACGGCCTCAAGACCGGCCACACCCAGGCCTCGGGCTATGGCTTGACCGCGTCGGCGAGCCGCAACGGCAGACGCCTGATTGTGGTGGTCAACGGCATGGACAATGTGAATGAGCGGGCGCGCGAGATCGAACGCATTCTCGATCACGGCTTCACCGAATATTCCAACTATACGCTGTTCAAGGCCGGCGACATCGTCGAACAGATCGAGGTGTGGCTGGGCGACAAAGTGAACGTGCCGTTGATCATTAACCATGACCTGACCGTGACCCTGTCGCGCGCCGAGCGGCGCGATTTGAAGGTCAGGGTGCTGGCGCCGGGGCCGATACCGGCACCGGT
This sequence comes from Alphaproteobacteria bacterium MarineAlpha10_Bin2, assembly GCA_002937555.1. Taxonomy (GTDB): domain Bacteria; phylum Pseudomonadota; class Alphaproteobacteria; order UBA828; family UBA828; genus PTKB01. The sequence continues at coordinate 7,629 of PTKB01000126.1, forward strand.
GAACAAGGGTGCTGAGATCGCCAAGCTGGTAGTCAGCGCCAGCGACAGAAAACCCATCGAGCTGCCGCTTGTGGCGG
>PTKB01000127.1 GCA_002937555.1 Alphaproteobacteria bacterium MarineAlpha10_Bin2
TACGTCAATGACGAGCTCGGCGAGCTCGATTTGGGTCTCGTCGCCAGCGAACGCATGCTGCGCCCCGGCGGCCGACTCGCCGTGGTCTCCTTCCATTCGCTCGAAGACCGCCGGGTGAAGACCTTCCTCAACCGGCGCGCCGGCGCCCTGGCGCGGCCGAGCCGCCATCTTCCGGAAGCAGCCGCCGACGCCACAAAAATGCCGCAACCGAGTTTTACTCTGTTGCATAAACGTGCGCGCCAACCCGCCGCCGCCGAGCAGAGTGTCAACCCGCGTTCGCGCTCGGCACGACTGCGCGGGGCGGAACGCACTCCGGCGCCTGCCTGGCCCGAGAAAGCCGCGTCATGATTCGGCCCGCCCTCATTCTGTGGATCGGCTTGCCGGCGATCGTGACGATCGCGCTCCTCCTCGTCAGCTATCAGGTCCAGCGCCTCGAAAACGAATTGGAAAGACTGGAGCGTGCAGCGATGGCGCAACAGGAGGAGATCCATGTGCTGAACGCGGAGTGGAGCTATCTGAACCGCCCCGAGCGGCTGGCGCGCTTGGCGGCGCGCCATTTGGAGCTAACGCCGGTCAGTCCGGCGCAGATGAGTTCCTTCGCCTACGAACCCATATTTCAAGGTTTTGAAAAATGAGCGAATTATCGGTCCGTGCCTGGCGCGATGCCGCCGGCGAAATGAGCACCGGCGAGGGCGCCGAGAAACTGAGCGCGCGCGACGCACGCCGGCCGCTGGAAACGGCGCGCACCCGTCTGCTGGTCGCCGGCGCCATCTTCGCGCTGTGCTTTGTCATCCTTGGCGGCCGATTGGTTCAGCTGTCGCTGCTCGGCGACGGGCCCCACATGGCGCAAACCACCCAACATCAAGGCGACCTATTGACCCTTCAGCGCGCCGACATCGTCGACCGCAACGGCGCTCTGCTGGCCACCAACCTGCCTTGGCAGTCGCTTTATGTAGATCCCACCCTGGTGCTCGATGCCGATGAGGCGGCGGATAAGATCGCCGGCGTGCTGCCGGGATTGACGCGCGACGAGATATTCGAGAAAGCCCGCGCCAAGGGAAGCTTCCGCTGGATCCGGCGCAATCTCACGCCTGAGCAATATTATGCCGTCAACCGTCTCGGCCTGCCGGGCTTCGGTTTCAAACGCGAAGAGCGCCGCGTCTATCCGCACGGCTCGTTGTTCGTTCATACCCTGGGCTTCGCCGGCGTCGACAATAGCGGGTTGGCTGGGCTGGAAGCCGCGCGCGATCAGGATCTGAAACAGTTGGCCCAGAGCCATGGCGGCGCCCTGGTCACCTCGCTCGACAGCCGGGTTCAGCATATCGTCAACGCCGAATTGGCCGCCGCGATTGCGGAATTCGACGCCAAAGGCGGCGCCGGAATCGTGCTCGACGTCGAGAGCGGCGAAATTCTGGCGCTCTCCAGCCTTCCCGACTTCAGTCCGTACGACCTCGAATCGAGCCTTCCGGATCATCGCTTCAACCGCGCCACCCTCGGTGTCTATGAACTGGGTTCGACCTTCAAGGCCTTTACCACCGCTATGGCGCTCGAATATGGCGTGGTCGATCTCAACGACCGCTATGACGCCACCAAGCCGCTCAAGGTGTCGCGCTTCGTGATCCGCGACGATCATCCGCAAAACCGCTGGCTCGATATTCCGGAAATCTTCATCCACTCGTCGAACATCGGCGCGGCGCAGATGGCGCGCGATGTCGGCGCCAAGCGCCAGAAGGAATTCCTCGGCCGCCTCGGCATGCTTTCGGCGCTGCCGCTCGAGCTAATCGAAAACGGCCGCCCGCTTTCGCCGCGCCATTGGCGCGAGATCAATACCATGACCATCGGATACGGCCACGGCATCGCGGTCACGCCGCTGCATTTGATCAACGGCTTCGCCACCCTGGTGAACGGCGGCATCCAGCGCCCGCCGACCCTGCTCAGGAAACGCGGCGAGGCGATCGGCACACGGGTAATCGCGCGCGAAACTTCGGATGCGATGCGCGCCCTGATGCGCATGGTGGTCGAAGAAGGCACCGGCAGAAAGGCTGAAGCCGAAGGTTATCTGGTTGGCGGCAAGACCGGCACGGCGGAAAAAGCGGTGGCCGGCGGTTACAAGAAAAACGCCCTGATCACCACATTCGTCGGCGCCTTTCCCATGGATGCGCCGCGTTACGCGGTGTTGGTGATGCTCGACGAGCCGCACGGCACCAAGGCGACGCACGGATACGCCGGCGCCGGCTGGAATGCCGCCCCGGTGGTCGGGCGGATTGTCTCGCAGATCGCACCGATGCTCGGCGTCATGGCGATCCTGCCGGCGGACGAAGATGAAGAAGAAACCGAACGTTTGTTGGTGCGGGCCGATGGAGAGGGCCGCCAATTTGCGTCTTTTTGAACTGATAGGGGAAGGCCGCGAGGCGCATGAGGGGGAGGAAGTGGAGATAACCGGCCTGACATCGGATTCACGCGATGTCCGTCCGGGCTTCCTGTTCGCGGCACTGGACGGCAGCCGGGCGCGCGGCGCAGATTTCATTCCCGAAGCGCTCAAAAACGGCGCCGCCGCCATCCTGGCGCCACCGGGAACCGGCCTCGGCGACGCGGCGCCATCTGCCGCATGTTTGATTTCGGACGACAACCCGCGCCGCCGTTTCGCTGAGATGGCGGCGCACTTCTTTGACCGCCAGCCGCGCACCATCGCCGCCGTCACCGGCACCAACGGCAAGACCTCGACCGCGACGTTCCTGCGCGAATTATGGCGCGGCCTCGGAGAGAAGGCTGCCAGCCTGGGCAGCCTCGGCGTCGAAGGCGACGGCCCGACAACGGCTGTGGCCTTGACCACGCCCGATCCGGTGACGCTGCATCAGACCCTTGCGGCGCTCGCCGATGCCGGCGTCACGCATTGCGCCCTCGAAGCTTCGAGCCACGGCCTCGATCAATACCGTCTCGACGGCGTTCGGGTGGCGGCCGCCGCGTTCCTCAACCTGACCCGCGACCATCTCGATTATCACCCCGATCTGACGAGTTACCTGGACGCCAAGGCGCGCCTGTTCAGCGAGGTGATGGCGCCAGGCAGCCATGCAGTGCTGAACGGCGAAGCGCCGCAGTATCAGCACATCGCTGAGATCTGCCGCGCCCGGGGTCACACGATGCTTCGCTTTGGCGGCGACGGCGCCGATATCCGGCTGGTGTCGCGGCGCGACGAGAATTTCGACCAGCGCATCGAGTTGGAGCTGCTCGGCAAATCCCACGAATTACTGATCTCCCTGCCCGGCGCCTTTCAGGTGCAAAACATGATGGCCGCCGCCGGATTGGCCATTGCCACCGGCATGAGCGAAGACGAAGTGGCGGCCGGTTTGCCGCTCCTCGCCGGCGTGCGCGGCCGTCTGGAGTTGGTCTCGCGCCTCGACAACGGCGCGCCGGTTTATGTCGACTACGCCCACACACCCGACGCCTTGGACGCCGCGCTCAGCGCACTTCGGCCGCATACCGGCAGGCGGCTCCTTCTGTTGTTTGGCTGCGGCGGCGACCGCGACGCCGGCAAGCGCCCTGAAATGGGCGACATCGCCGCCCGCTTGGCGGATGTGGTGTTCGTCAGCGACGACAATCCGCGCTTCGAAGACCCGGCGGCGATTCGCCGCGACATCATCGCCGCTTGTCCCGGCGCGATCGAAATCGCCGGACGCGGCGAGGCGATTGCCGCCGCGATCGGGGAATTGCGCAAGAACGACGTGTTGCTGATCGCCGGCAAGGGCCATGAACAGGGCCAAATCATCGCCGAGCGGGTGATTCCCTTCGATGACGGCGACGTGGCGCGCCGTATCGTCACGGCCCGACGGTGAGTGCGGTCATGAACAATACGGCAAGAATGGCATCGGCCCTGTGGAGCGCAGCCGAGGCTGCCCAAGCCACCGGCGGCGAGTTGCACGGCGATTGGCGGGCCGACGGCGTTTCGATCGATAGCCGTACCCTGACACCGGGCGATTTGTTCGTCGCCCTTAAGGGGCCAAATCATGACGGCCATGACCATGTGGGCCAGGCGCTCAGCGCGCAGGCCGCGGCGGCAATGGTCGAGCGCGCACCGGATGTCGGCAGCGCCGAGACGCCGCTTTTAATCGTGCCGGACAGCCTCGAAGGCCTCTCCGCCCTGGCCAAGGCGGCTCGGGCACGCAGCTCCGCGCGCATCGTCGCCGTCACCGGCTCGGTCGGCAAAACCGGTAGCAAGGAGCTCATCGCCCGAGCGCTGGCAACGGCAGGCTCGGTGTCGGTCAGCGCCGGCAATCTCAACAATTATATCGGCGCGCCGTTGAGTTTGGCGCGCTTGCCGGCGGACGCCGCGTTCGGCGTATTCGAGCTCGGTATGAACCAGCCGGGCGAAATCGCCCCGCTCTCCCGCCTCGCGCGCCCGCATGTGGTGCTGGTGACCAATGTCGAGGCGGTCCACACCGAATTCTTCGACCATCTCGATGCGGTCGCCGAGGCCAAGGCGGAAATCTTCGCCGGCCTCGAACCCGGTGCGGTGGCGGTACTCAACCGCGACAACGAATATTTCGATTTTCTGCAGACCCGCGCGCTGGATGCCGGTGCGGCGCGTATCATCGCCTTCGGCCGTGACAGCGAAGCCGAGGCACGGTTGCTCGGCTTCTCGCAGATGCGCGAAGGCGGTGCGGTCGAAGCGGACATCTGCGGCACGCGCTGCAGCTACCGTATTTCCTTGAGCGGCGAGCATTGGGCGCTCAACAGCGTCGCCGCCCTGGCAACCGCGGTCGCCGCCAGCGCGCCGCTCGCCGACGCCGCCGAGGCGCTCGTCTTGCATCAGGCGACACCGGGGCGCGGGGCGCACCACCGCCTCGCCGTGCCGGGCGGGGTGTGTGAACTGATCGACGAATCCTATAACGCCAGCGCGGTCGCGGTGACTGCGGCGATTCGTAATTTGGCCAATACCCAGCCCGGCCCGAACGCGCGCCGCATCGCCGTTCTCGGCGACATGCTCGAGCTTGGCGCCGGCGCGCCGCAAGCCCATCGCGCGCTCGCGCCGGTATTGGAAGAGGCCGGGGTCGACCTTGTGTTTACCGTTGGCACGCTGATGGCCGGGCTCTACGCAGCCCTGCCCAAGCACATGCAGGCGGGCCAAGCGGAGAGTTCCATCGTATTGCTGCCGGCGCTTCTGGCGGCGCTTCGGCCCGGCGATGTGATGCTCATCAAAGGCTCGCTCAGCGTCAACATGCGGCTTTTGGTCGATGGCCTGAAAACCTCCGGCGAAGCGGAAGGGGGAAGCGATGCTTTATAATCTGCTGTTCCCGCTTTCCGATTCGGTCGGGATTTTCAACATATTTCAGTATCTGACGTTTCGCGCGGGTGCTGCGATCGTCACCGCGTTACTGGTGAGTTTTCTCATCGGTCCGATGTTGATTCGAACGCTCCGCGCGCGTCAGGGCGGCGGCCAGCCGATCCGCGAGGACGGGCCGGAATCCCATCTCAAGACCAAACAGGGCACGCCCACCATGGGCGGGTTTCTCATTCTGCTCGGCGTTCTCGCCGGCACCCTGTTATGGGCCGATCTCACCAATTCCTATGTCTGGGTGATTCTGTTCGTCACCGTCGGCTTCGGCGCGGTCGGATTCATCGACGATTTCGTCAAGCTGCGCAGCCGCTCGAGCCGGGGCTTCCCGACGAAAATCAAGTTTCTCGTCGAAATCGCGCTCGCGGTGGCGGCGGGCCTGTGGATCATATCGATCTCGGATGAGTCGCTCTCGAACGGCCTCGCGCTCCCCTTTGTCAAAACCGTGCTCGTCGATCTCGGCTGGTTCTTCCTGCCCTTCGCCGCTTTGGTCATGGTCGGCGCTTCCAATTCGGTGAACCTCACCGACGGCTTGGACGGCTTGGCGATCGTACCGATCATGATCGCGGCGACCAGCTTCGCGCTGATCAGCTATGTCGTCGGCAATTCCGTCTTCAGCGGCTATCTGCAAGTTCATTATGTCGCCGGCGTTGGTGAATTGGCGGTGTTTTGCGCCGCCATGGTCGGCGCCGGGCTCGGCTTTTTATGGTTCAACGCGCCGCCGGCGATGGTCTTCATGGGCGATACCGGCTCGCTCTCGATGGGCGCCGCGCTCGGCGCCATCGCGGTCATGACCAAGCATGAATTGGTACTGGTGATCGTCGGCGGCCTGTTCGTGCTGGAGACCGTTTCGGTCATCGTTCAGGTCGCATCGTTCAAGTTGACCGGCAACCGCGTGTTCCAAATGGCGCCGCTTCATCACCACTACGAAAAAAAAGGCTACGCCGAGTCCACCATCGTCATCCGCTTTTGGATCATCTCCGTGATCCTGGCGCTGGCCGGCTTGGCCACTCTCAAACTGAGGTAACGGGATGATCGTAGGAACTTCGCTTTTCGACGGCAGTGTCGCGATTCTGGGGCTCGCCCGGAGCGGCATGGCGACAGCGCGCGCGCTGATGGCCGGCGGCAACCCGGTCCTCGCCTGGGACGATTCTCCCGAGCGCGTGACGGCAGCGGCGCGCGCCGGCATCCCGGTCCAAGACAGCGCGGACTTCGATTGGCGCGGCATCGCCGCCCTGGTGCCGAGCCCGGGCATTCCGCTCGACCATCCGACGATTGTCTCGGCGCAGGCATCCGGCGTCGAAATCATCGGCGATGTCGAAATTCTTTGGCGCGCCATGGCGGAGCGGAAATATGTCGGCATCACCGGCACCAACGGTAAATCCACGACCACGGCGTTGATCGGCCATATCCTCGAACATGCCCGCCAGACGGTTCAGATTGGCGGCAATCTGGGGACGCCGGCGCTCAGCCTGGACGCGCTGTGGGCGGAAGGCACCTACGCGATCGAAATGTCGTCGTTCCAACTCGACCTGACCAGGAACATGTCCTTCGACATCGCCGTTCTGCTGAATATTGCGCCGGATCATCTCGACCGGCACGGCAGCATGAACGCTTACATTGCCGCCAAGCGGAAGATTTTCCGGCCGGGCCGGTTGAAAACCGCCGTGGTCGGCATCGATGGGCCCGATTCGCTGCGTATCTATAGAGAACTGCGTCTCCAGGGCGATCTCGATGTCGTTCCGGTGGCCACCGGCCGCCGCCTGTTGGACGGGATCGCGACGAATGGCGGGTTGCTCGAAGATCACGGCCAGGCGATTTGCGATTTGGAAGCCGCGACGGCGCTCCCCGGCCGGCACAATTGGCAAAATGCCGCTGCCGCCTATGCCGCGACGCGCGCCCTCGACGTCGATCCGGAAACCATCGCCCGCGCCATCCTCAATTTCCCCGGCCTCGCGCACCGCATGGAACATATCGCCGCCATCGACGGCGTTCAGTTCATCAATGATTCGAAAGCGACGAACGGCGAGGCCGCGGCGCGCGCACTGGCTTGCTTCAACCCGATTTACTGGATCGCCGGCGGGCGCGCTAAATCGAACGGGCTACGCGCGCTGGAGCCCTATTTTCACCGCATCGCCCATGCTTTCCTGATCGGCGAAGCCGAGCAAACGCTGGCCAACGAGCTCACCGGGCGCGTCGACCATACTCTGTGCGGCACCCTGGACAACGCTCTCGAAGCGGCAGCGGCCCAGGCACGCGCCGACGGGCGGCCCGGCGCGGTGGTGCTGCTTTCGCCGGCCTGTGCGTCATTTGATCAG
>PTKB01000128.1 GCA_002937555.1 Alphaproteobacteria bacterium MarineAlpha10_Bin2
CCTTCGGGTCGATTTCCTCTGGGTGCCAGCCGCGCCGGAATTCTTCGCCGGCGGTCGGGTTCTGGGTGCATTTGAACTGGCCGCTCATGGCTTCCGAGGCGACGCAGATATTACAGCCGATGCACTCGCGAATGTCGTCGCTCCGGCCTTCGTCTATCTTTTTCGGAATAAACGGGTCGGCGATGGAGGGCCGCGCCGCGCCGATGAAGTCGAGGATGCCGCGCTCGATCTGCGAGACCATCGTATCGGGCGAGGTGAGGCGGCCGACGCCGACCACCGGTTTGCTGGTTTTTTGTTTGACCCAGGAGACATACTGCTCCTGATGGCCCTCCGCGTCGAAGCGCGCCGTCCCGGAGTCCCACTGCCAATCGGCGACATTGACATCCCAAAGATCGAGCAGCTCGGCAAACAGTTCGACCACCGCCTGGCCCTCTTCCGACATCGTGATACCCGTCGGTCCGGTGATCTTCTTCCACCGCGAAGCGGATCGCGACGGCGGCGCGGTCGCCGACCGCCTCTTTCGTGTCTTCAAGCATTTCGCCGATCAGGCGCGCCCGGTTCTCCGCGCTGCCGCCATACTCGTCGGTCCGGCGGTTGACCACCGGCGAGAGGAAATGCTGCGCGATGCTGAGGCCGTGCGCGACATAGACATAAATGATGTCGAAGCCGATATCGACGGCTCGTTTGGCCGCTTCGGCCTGCCACCGGCGCACGTCCTTGATATCCGCCTTGTCCATGCCGCGTGCGACCACCGGATCCCAATTGTAATGGGTGACGTGGGGCGACGGCGAAAGCGGAATTGCGCGGCTGCTGCGGTTGGAAAAGGCAAGGCCCCAATGCACGAGTTCTATTCCCGCCAGCGCATCGCCACCATGGCAGGCCTCCGCGAACAGCGCCAAATCCCGTGCATCGCGCTCGTCCCACAGGCGCTTCTCGGCATAGGGAGCGGCTTCGGCCGACGGGTGTATCGAACACGCCTCGGTGCAGATCACGGCCCATCCGCCTTCCGCCTTCATGACGCGGTGCGCCGCATCGCCCTGCGGCTTCATGTAGCCCATGGCGTTGCAATGCGGCACTTGATAGAAGCGATTCTTGGCCGTCTTGGGGCCGACCTGCACAGGCTGAAACAGAATATCGTGGCGCGGGTCACGAGACATGAAGACACTCCCTTTGTTGGCTGGACCGTAGCGTAATGTATTTTGGCCCTCGCCGTTTCAGGCGTAGCGAATACAAAAGACTTTACGCACGGTTTCGTGCACTTCCCAGAATCCTTTGAATCCCTGCGGCGTCACAAATGTATCGCCCGGCCCGTAGGTGCGTGAATTGCCTTCCAAATCCGAGGCGGTCACTCTGCCTTCCAGGAGGTGCGAGAACTCATAGGCATCGACATAATAGGAATCGATGACAAATTTTCCCGGTGTGCATTCGTACATCCCACATTCGAACTTGCCGCCGGGGGCGTCGCTGACGATGTAAATCTTGTGGGTGGGATTTCCCGAGACGATGTTCTCGATGGGATGCCAGGGCTTGAGCTTCGGGACGTCTGGGCCATGGGTCGGAAAACTTGGAAAGCTAAATTCAGACATGTAATACGTCTTCCCTGCTTGATCAGAGTGACGAGCTTAGAAAGCACGACAGAGGAATCAAGCCGGATCAAAGGTCGAGGGCCAGGCTGATCTCGTCTTCCAGCCATGCCATGTAGCGGAGCGCGAGGCGGCTGTTCAGCCGCTTCTGCGACGCCATGGCGTGGCGCGGCATCGCCGCCAAGCGCGCGGCAAGATTATTCGCTTCCTCGATCAACCGGTCGGCCGGCACGACGGCCCGAACGAGACCCCATTGCGCGGCATCCTCGGCGCTAAAGCGGTCGCAGCTCAGCATCAGATTGCGCGCCCGATGCATGCCGAGCGAGGCCGCCAGCATCGGCGTGCTGCCCCAAAGATACGGCACACCCAATTCGACTTCCGGAATGAAGAATACCGTACCTTCCGCCGCGAGGACGATGTCGGCGGCGAGTGCGAGCGATAAACCGCCGCCAACCGCATAGCCCTGAACCGCGGCGATGATCGGCGTTTCGGCATGGAGCATGGCGTGCGTGACCCGGGCGCCAAGCTCCAAAGCTGCGACGCGCTGTGCCCGCCCGGCATGTTCCAGTTGCGCCAACAATTTGCGGTCGGCGCCGGCGGAAAAGGCGCGCCCGCGCCCGGCCAACACCATCGCCCCGACGGTTTCATCTTGATCGGCCTCCTCAAGTGCAGCGATGAGGGCCGAATTGACGTCAAGCGATAAGGCGTTGAGGACGTCGGGCCGGTTGAGCCACAGGGTCGCAACGGCGCCCTGCCGCTCGACTGTTACGACCACATTGTCTGCTGTTTCGCTCATAATCCGACCCTCATTTCACCCCGGTCGAGATTCTCACATGGCGCGGGCGCGTGAGCACGGGAATTCCGAGCGCGAGGACGACCAACGCGAGCGCGCTGAACTCGGCCCATCCAAGCGGCTCGCTCAGCAACAGCGCGCCGCTGAACAGGCCGACCACCGGGGTTGCCAACATGCCGATGGTCGCGATGCCGACCGGGAACAGGCGCACAATCTCGTAATAGGCGTAATAGCAAAATACAAAGCCAATGAAGATATTGTAGAGCACGGACAGAAGCGGCCACAGGGTAGGAAATGACACGGTTTCGTAATCCACCGCGACAGCGGCGGCGATGTAAATGGGAATGCCGCAGATCAGATATTGCCAGCCGACAAGGACTGTGGTCGGCGCCTCCCAGGCGACGCGCTTCTGGGCGATGGTGCCGCAGGCCCAGCAGATCGCGGCGGCGAGCAGCAACAGCGGGCCCGTCGGCGCGCCGCTCAAGGTCCCGGGGTCGGTGACGATGAGGATTACAAGGCCGGCGGTGCCGAGGAAAAGGCTGAGCGCGCGGCGCCATGTGACGCGGTCGCCGAGCACAAAAAAACTGAGCGGCACGGTCCAAATCGGCATGGTATAGGCGATGATCGCGGCGCGCCCCGAAGCGGTCAGATCGATGCCGTAGCCGGTCAGAATGTGCCACAGGGTGATGTTAAACAGGCCCGCGAGCAGCAAAGCCGGCCATTGATGGCGCGGAACCCGGAGCGAATGGCCAAGCAGCTTGCTCAGGGTGAGGATGACCATCGCCCCGCCGATCAGGCAGACGGCGCGGAATGTCAGTACCGGAATCTCCTCGAGGGCGGTCTTGATGATGGGCCAATTGGCGCCCCAGAATATGGTGAGCAGGATGAGGAGGACGAATCCCCGGCGCGGCAGCACTATGTGAGGCGTCTCTCTGGATGCGCCGTTGCCGTTCACGCCGTTGGTGCTCACGCCGCTGCCCCGGCGCGCTCAATAGACATTGCGGTAGGCGGCAATTTTCTCGTCCATCGTCATATCGGCGACAAATTCCAACTCGCTCCGTTTGAGCCCAAAGTAAGCTTGCCACAATTCCCCGGGAAACCAGTCGCGCACTGTCTCATCCGCTTCGGCGGCGGCGAGCGCGTCTTCAAGCGAGTGTGGGAGTGACGCCATGCCAAGGCGCTTCTGATCGGAATCGCTCAAATCCGCCAGATCGCGGTCGAGCGGTGCCGGAAGGTCGAGATTCTCGCGCAACCCGGCCAGACCGGCCTGCACCAGAACGGCGAGCAGGAGATGCGGCGCCGCGGCGCCATCGCCGGCGCGGAACTCGAAATTGACCTGCGGCGCGGCATCGAAGCCCGCGCCGACCCGCCCGAGGCACACGCGCACCGCCGCTTCCCGGTTGTCGACCCCGAAGGCGGCTGCGGCACCGGCCCAATGACCGGGCGCGAGGCGGCATGGGATACCGGGCTCGGTGCGCTGAACGCGGTAAGCGCCGGAAGGTGGCGCAGGATGCCGGCGACGAAACTGCCAGCCACCCGGCTCAGGCCCGCCGGGCCATCCGGGTCATAAGTACGTGGCCGCCCGGCGCTATCCTGCAGGCTCAAATGAACATGGACGCCGTTGCCAAACCCGACTTCGGCGATGACCGGCGTGAACGTCGCCCGGCAACCGTTTCGCCGCGCGACATCGCGTACGATCTCGCGCACTATCAATGCCCGGTCGGCGCCTCTGAGCCCGAGCGCCGGCCGGCAGTTCACCTCATACTGCGCCGGTCCTCCCTCGGGCTCGAAGGTTTCAGGCTCCTGGCCGGCGGCGCGCAACGCGGCGATTACCTGGGCGCCGAAATCAGCCGCCAGCTGGTGGGCGATCAGCGAATAGTTGGCGCCCGGCAGATCTGTCAGGCCGTCGAGGTAGAATTCCTGTTCGAAGGCGGAGAGGACCGACAGGTCGAATTCTTCGCGCAGCGCGTCGAGTGCATGCCTCAGCAGTGCCCGCAGACAAGCCATCCACGGGCTGCCGTCAGGGTTCACGCCGTCTGAGAGTATGAGGTGGAACGGCGTCTGGTCCGGCCAATGGTCGACCCGCGCGGCGGCGGAAAGGTCCGGCACCAGCCAGATATCGCCCATCGGCCCCCAGGGGTTCGGCGCCAGGGTGGAAAACGGCGTCAGCGCCTGGGCCACCGGTACCCAGCCGATGCCCTTGGTCTTGCGCGCTTCCAGGTCGGCGAGCGAGATAGCCCGGCCGCGGGTCAGGCCGGCGATATCTGGCCAGCCTAAGAACACCAGCTCTTCTCCGCGCATGGGCGCTCTTTCAGCGATTGCGGCCTCGGGTGAGCGGCAATTTTATGCTACAGGTGCGCCGCTGTCGATGTGGCGCGCGGGAATTATTCAACCATTGTTCGCGGCTATTCGTCGAAACTGCGCACCCGGCGAACGGCATCGCACCATCCGGCATACAGCCGCTCGCGCGAAGCCGCGTCGAGAGCGGGGTCGAATGTGCGCGCGCACGTCCAGCGTTCGGAAATGTCTTCCAGGGAACGGTAGAATCCGATCTGGAGGCCGGCCAGGAAGGCGGCGCCGAGCGCGGTTGTTTCCAGCGTCGCCGGGCGTGCCACCGGCAGATCGAGAATATCGGCGAGGAATTGCAGGAACCAGTCGTTGCCGGCCATGCCGCCATCGACGCGCAGGGCGGATGGTTTGGCCGCCCCGTCCCTAGCCATCGCCGTCAAGAGGTCGCGCGTCTGGTAGCACACCGATTCAAGCGCGGCGCGGACGATGTGCGATATACCGCTGTCGCGGGTGAGGCCGAGGATGGCGCCACGTGCCGCCGGATCCCAATAAGGCGCGCCGAGGCCAGTGAAGGCGGGCACCAGATAGACGCCGCCGGTGTCGGCGACGCGCCGAGCATGGGTTTCCGTCTCATCCGCCCGGTCGATGAGATTGAGGCCGTCGCGCAGCCATTGCACGGCGCTGCCGGCGTTGAAGATGCTGCCTTCGAGGGCGTAGGTGGACCGGCCTTCGAGGCGGTAGGCCAGGGTCGTTACCAGCCGGTTATTCGATACCACCGGTTTCTCGCCGGTGTTTTGCAGCATGAAACAGCCCGTGCCGTAAGTGGCCTTGATCGTAGCGGGCTGCAGGCAGGCCTGACCCATAGCGGCCGCTTGCTGGTCCCCGGCCATGCCGGTGATGGAAATTTCGCTACCGAACAATTCAGGCGCGGTGACGCCGAACGCGCTGCAATTGTCGTGCACCTCGGGCAGGAGTTCGCGGGGGATATGAAAGAGCTCGAGCAGGTCCCCGTCCCACGTCTGAGAGTGGATGTTGAACAACAAGGTGCGCGCCGCATTGGTGGCGTCGGTGGCGTGGACGCGCCCGCCCGTGAGGCGCCACAACAGGAAGCTGTCCACGGTGCCGAAAGCGAGTTCTCCACGCTCCGCCGCTTGCCGGGCGCCGCGGATGGTGTCGAGTAGCCAGGCGATTTTGCTGGCCGAGAAATAGGGGTCGATGCGCAGGCCCGATTTGCCGCGCACCAAATCCTCGTATCCGTCTGCTGTCAGCCGGCGGCAGAGTTCGGCGCCGCGCCGGTCCTGCCAGACGATGGCGTTGTGGATCGGTTTTCCGTCCGTGCGCCGCCAAATAATGCTGGTCTCGCGCTGATTGGCGATGCCGATGGCGGCAACGCTATCGGCTTGGCCTGCCTGTTCGGAAAGGGTTTGGCGACAGACCACGACGGTTGCCTGCCAGATTTCTTCAGGATCATGCTCGACCCATCCATCCTGGGGATAGATCTGCGCCAATTCGCGCTGAGCGCTGTGCTGCGGCACCCCTTGCCGGTCGAACAGAATCGCCCGGGTGCTGGTGGTGCCTTGGTCAATGGCGAGAAGATAGGGCTGGGCGGTCATGCCGGCATGCGTTCCGGGTAATCGGTGATCACCGTCTCGACGCCCCAGCCGAAGAGCGTTGCGGCGCGCGCGGCCCGGTTGACGGTAAAGCATCTGAGCGCGAAGCCGGCGTCAAGCACTTCACCTGCTTGGCCAGGCGAGAGATGTTTGTGATTGCAGTGCAGCGCGGTGCAACCGAGCGCGGCAAGCCGATTGCGCCAATCCGTGGGGATTTTCGAGACCACCAGCGCACGCGGAATATCGGGCGCGGTGTTGCGCGCGGCTTTCAGTGATTCCGAATCGAAGCTCGATATGACCGGTGGCGGCAGCGTGGCCGGCCATTCCGCCCTGAGCCGTGCGGCGGTAATGCGCCCGGTTTCATCACTCTGGCCCGGCCCGGGTTTGATCTCGACATTGGCGCCAAGCCCGAGCTCAGCCAGTACGGAGATCGCTTGACCAAGCGACGGGATGCGCGCGCCGCTGAATTCCTCATCGTACCAGGCGCCGGCGTCGAGGGCTTGTAGCTCGGCCCAGTCTTTCTCCGCCACCAACCCGCCGCCGTTGGTGGTCCGCTCCAATCCTTCGTCATGCAACACAACGACCTCGCGGTCGCGGCTGAGCCTGACATCGAACTCGACCCAACGGACGCCGAGCGCCGCCGCCCGGCGAAACGACACCAGCGTATTTTCGGGCGCGTGGCCGCAGGCCCCGCGATGGCCGATGACCGGCGGCACAAAGGTTGTCTTGGGCATCATCATCGGCTTGGCCGCCACGCCGTCCATCCCTCATCGGAATTCAAGAGCGCCGAGTATGGCACATCCAAATCCTTCGCCGCGACAACGCCTCATATGGACTCGGGGTCCCTCCGTGCTTACCTTCTGAGCATATTCCCATCTGGGTATAGAACCCCCGCGACAGTTTCCGCGCGATACGTATTGGCCATGTGCCGGAGGAAAAGATGAGCAACCCCATTTCAAGCGTCGATCCGGATGGGCTTCTTGAATATTCGGTGGTTTTCACAGACCGCTCGCTCAATCACATGTCGCAATCCTTCCAGCAGGTGATGCGCGATATTTCCGCCACATTGAAGAACGTCTATCACGCCGATGCCGCGATCATCGTTCCCGGCGGCGGAACTTATGCGATGGAGGCGGTGGCGAGGCAATTCGCGACGGCGCGCAAATGTCTCGTCATCCGCAATGGTTGGTTCAGCTATCGGTGGAGCCAAATATTCGAGGCCGGCAAAATTCCGTCCCAGGAAACGGTTCTCAAAGCCCGCCTTGTGCATGACGGCAATCAGGCCGCTTTTGCCCCGGCGCCGATCGAGAAAGTCGTTGCGGCGATCGGAACGGAGAAACCCGATCTGGTGTTCGCACCCCATGTCGAGACGTC
>PTKB01000129.1 GCA_002937555.1 Alphaproteobacteria bacterium MarineAlpha10_Bin2
TTGAAAGAACAATGGTCGTCCGTCGCAAATGCGATGACGCTGATGGTCTCCGTCGGCGAAATCGGATTGACAGAAATTACCGAAGCGCGCCATGAGCTCGAACTCATCTGTTGCCGGCTTGCCGCCAAGCGCCGCGACGACACGCATCTGGCCGAGATGAAAAAAGAACTCGAGACCCAAATGGACACGGCGCTGACGGACACCGATTTCTGTGCGTCCGATGTGCGCTTTCACCGCGCATTGGTGAACGCGACGCAGAATCCGGTATTGCAGTTCGTGATGATCGCGGTGCTCGAATCCTTGCAGCCCGTGGCCAATTTACTCGTCTTCCGCTTTCGCGAGCGCGAATTGATCATCAGCCAACACCAGCGCCTCTACGAGGCCGTGAAAGACCGCGACGCGGATGCCGCCATTGCGGTGTGGAACGAGCAAATTGCCTATCTCGGCGAGAAATACGCTGAGGCGCAGGAATGGCGCCGCGAGAAAGACCAGGCAGCGCGCTAAGACCCGCGCCTTTCAGCGAAATAGAAGGTGAGTAGCGCGGCGCGCTCTATGGCGCATCGATTCGGCTGACTTCGCAGAGGTAGGAGCGGTGGGCTACCGAGCCCGAGATCGGGTCGGATTCGCGGTTGCCGATTGCACCGTTCACGTTGGCGCCGTCCGGACTGGTCGCGTCATAGCCCGGCAATCCCAATGACGTGCAGGCCTGCCACCAGCCATGCGTGGCACTGACGACACGCGGGTCGAGCGTATCGCGCAGCTTGGCGCGGGCGCGCATCGCGCCGTCGGGCGTCGCAAGGCGAATCCAGTCGCCATCCGCGATGCGGCGGGTCGCCGCCGCGTCAGGGTGCATCTCGATCAACGGGTCGGGCTCGCGCTTGCGCAGGCTGGGCAGCCCGCGATGCTGGCTGTGGCAGTAATGCAGTGATTTCGCCGAAGTGAGAACGAGCGGAAAATCCTTTGCGAGATCGGGCCGGCTGTAGGGGCCGATGGCGGGCTCCACATAGTCGGGCAACGGCGCTTGGCCCACGGCCTGGAGCTTCTCTGAAAAGATCTCGACTTTGCGCGATGGGGTCGCGAAGCCCGGTGCGGCGCCGTCATGGCCGGCATATTTCCGGTAGCGCGTCTCGAGCGGCACGCGGATGCCGCCCGGCTTCTGACGCAGCTCTTCGAGGCTGAGGCCTGAGGGCGCCAATATTTCGCGATAAGACGCGTCGATGTCGCCGTCCCAGAATTGCTCTTGGAGGCCGAGGCGCTTGGCAAGCTCGAACACGATCCAGATGTCGCTTTTCGATTCGCCGCGCGATTCGATGACCGGCGGGCGGAGCTGGGCGTACGACGTCGCATCCGCGCCAACTTTGAAGTTGGTGCACAAGCCCTCGCGCTCCCACGGCGTGTTGACCGGCAACACGATGTCGGCGAGCGCCGCCGAGGGCGTCATGAACATGTCGATATGCACCGCGAAGTCGAGCGCCTTCAGCGCCGCTAGGCCGCGCGACGTATCCGCATGGCTGACCAGGATGTTGGTGCCGAAGCTCACCATGCCCTTGATCGGATAGGGCGTGCCCTCGAGGATCGCACGATAGAGATCGTCGGTGGTGATCCAGCCGCTTTGCTCCGGGCCCAAAGGTCGATCGGCAAGGCCGACCGCTTTCGCTTTCTGCTCGGGTGACAGCAGTTGGCTGCCCGAAATGCTCGCTGTCGGAATGGTTTCGAACAGCACGTTGCCACCCGGCGCGTCGAAGCTGCCGGTGAGGGCGTAGAGGAGCGCGATCGCGCGCGAGGTCTGACTGGCATTGCTGTGCTGGCCAACGCCGGACCAGCTGTAGCAGGCGACCGCACCGGCTTCGGCGATCAAGCGGGCGGCGGCGCGCACCTCATCGGCCGGAATCCATGTGATTTCCGCGACGCGCTCGGGCGTGAATTCGCGGCAACTCTCCGCGTAGAGCTCAAAAGCGGGGCGACAGGAAATGGTGGTGCCGTCCGTGCCGACGATTTCGTAGCGTCCGCTCAACGCCAGCGCCGAGGACGGGCCGTCATATGTGCCGGATTCGGGGTTGTAGAGCACCGGCTTCGCTGCCTCGGAATCCCAGGCGACCCGGAGCGCCTCGCCAGCGTCCGCCACGACGTCGCGACCAGAGAGCATCGTGCCGTCGTCGCGCACCAAGAAGGGGCCGTTGGTCCAATCCCGCACGAACGCCGCATCGTAACGTTCTTCTTCGATCAAGATGTTCGCCAGGCCGAGGGCGAGCGCGCCGTCGCTGCCGGCGCGGACGCGCAGCCACGAATCCGCCTTGTTCGCGAGGCCGGCGCGCCTAGGATCGATGACGATCAGCTTCGCGCCGCGCGCTTTCGCTTCGGCGACACGGCTGGCATAGGCAAGCCAAGTGGTGCTCGGATTGTGGCCCCACAGGATGATGCAGTCGGCCGCGGCGAATTCCGGCACCGGAGTGCTGACGCCGAAAGTGAAGGCGTAGACATCATCGCGGTGGAAATTGCAGATCTCGGTGCCGAACGGCGCGTTGGGGCTGCCGAAAGCGAAGCGCAGCCGCTCGACCCATGGATAGGCATCCTGCAGGCCGGTGCCAGACGGGGTGGTGATGCCGAAGGCGACACTCTCCGGACCGTCCGACGCGGCGAGCCTTGTTAGCGCCTCGGCCGTGCTGTCGAGCGCCTCGTCCCAACTGATGCGCTCCCATTGGGGATCAGGATCGCCCTTGGGGCTCACACGGCGCAGCGGATGGAGCAGGCGCTCCTCATGGTGCACCAACTCGGGCGCCGCCCGGCCCTTGCCGCACAGTGCCTTTCCTGTCGGATGCGACGGATCGGGCTCGACCGCGATCAGGCGGCCCGCCTCGACCACCGAAATGCAGCCGCACGAAGAGGTGCAGAGGGCACAATAGCCCGGAATACGCTGAACGCTGTCGCTCTCCGCCATTTTTGTTCCTCGCCTACGGCTGTCGCTTGCGTTTCAAGGTGGCGTATCGCATCCGGCTTGGCAAGGTCGGGACCCTTCCGTCCATCACGGCCGGTTACTTGGGATGATTAACGCATCGACGGCAAATGCGCCCTGGCCTTTCGGCAGGACGAGAAACGGATTGATATCGATGCTTTCGATCCGGTCCCGATTTTCATGCGCGAATTGGGAGAGCCGCGAGAGCGCCTCGGCGAGCGCATCGATATCCGCCGGCGCCGCGCCGCGCGCGCCGTCAAGCAGCGGAAAGCCCTTGACCTCGCGCATCATCCCGTGCGCTTCCTGGGCGCCGAACGGCGCCAGACGCTGTGTCACGTCGCCCAACAATTCAACGAATATACCGCCGAGCCCGAACAGGACGACCGGGCCAAACGCCGGGTCGACTTTGACGCCGAGAATGGTTTCGACGCCGCCCGATATCATCGGCGCCACGACGACGCCATCGATTTTGGCGTCCGATTGCGCCGTCCTTGCGCGTTCGATCAGGGTGTCGTAGCCGTTTCGCGCCGCGGCTTCATCGCCGATGCCGAGAAGCACCCCGCCGATCTCCGATTTGTGCAAAATGTCGGTGGAGACGAGTTTCATCGCCACCGGGAAACCAATTTCGGCTGCCGCACGTCCGGCCTCCGCCGCCGACGTCGCCAAACGTTCGTCAACCACGGGAACGCCGGCCTTGGCGAGAATGCGCTTGGCCTCGACTTCGTTCACCGTCTCGGCCGGCACCTCGACGGGCGCCGGCAAGGAAGGCGGCGCCGGTGGTTCCGCCTTGGCGTATCCTTGTCCCATTTGCATCAAACCTGCCGCCGCCCCGACCGCGCGCGTCGGATCCGGAATGACGAGATAGTTCAAATCGTTGAAAATATGCCATGCCTCCTCGTCCATGGTGATGGAGAGGATGATCGCCGCCTTGGGGTGCTTCTCGCGAACTCGAGTCAAACCCGTCCTCTGCAGAAATTCTAGCGACGTCATGCCGGCGAGATAGACGATGATCACGTCATACTCATCCGCTTCGATCATGATATTGAGGCATTGCTCGAGGATGTCAGGCTGATTGACCGCCTGGCCGGTAATGTCCACGGGATTGCGCGTCCCCGCGAACGGAATGACTTCCCTCACCTTGTCCTGCGCCGCCGCCGACAGACGGGCGACATCGAGGCCAAGCTTAACCGCATGATCGGACATCAGGATGCCTGCGCCGCCCGAGATCGTGACAAGGCCGATGCGGTTGCCGGCCGGGAACAGGCCGCTGGTGAAGGCGTAACCAATATCGAAAAACTCATCCATCGAGTAGGCGCGGTAGGCGTTGTATTTTTTGAGGACGGTGTCGACCACGCTGTCGGAGCCGACGAGCGAATTGGTGTGCGAGAGAGCGGCTTCGGCACCGACATCGGAACTGCCGACCTTTATCGCTACGACCGGCTTTCGCGCCTCCTTCGCGGCTGCCAAGCCGGCCATGAGTTTCGCGCCATCCCGGCTTGCTTCAAAATACATCAGGATCACTTTGGTCTCGGGATCCTCGACATAATAGTTCAGGCAGTCGGCGACATTCACATCCGCCTCGTTCCCCGTCGTCGCCCACAGCCTGACGCCGAGGTGCCGTTGGCGCGCTTCCGCGTAGGCGACGTTGCCGTAGGCCCCGCTTTGGCTGACGATGCTGACCGGCCCCAGTGCGGGCGGCAAGTTCAACATCGACACGCCGAACGTGATGATCATGTTGTGATCGAACGCGGCGATCCCCATACAGTTGGGACCGACGATCCGTATGCCCGCTTGTTCCGCGATCCGCCGCATTTCAAGCTCGGCCGCGTGGCCTTCTTCGCCGGTTTCGGCAAAACCGGCGCTGAAGATCACCACCGCGTTCACGCCTTTTTCGGCGCAGTCGCGGATCGCCTGCACGACCGCGGCGGCGGGCAGGACGATCAACGCCAAATCGACGTCCCCGCCGACCTCGAGGATCGACTTATAAGCCTTTAGGCCCTGAATTTTCGGATAGTTCGGATTGACCGGATAGATGGGGCCGTCGAACGCGTAGTGTTTGAGGTATTTGAGCGGACGGCCGCCGATTTTATTTTCGTCGCGTGAGGCACCTAATATCGCAATCGACTTCGGCCGGAACATCGTCTCCAAAGATTTTTGACTCACAGCCTGCGCTTCCATCCAATGGCCCGGCCTTGGCGTTCGATCCCGAACGATCCGGCTTACGGCCGCACTGAAAAACTCGTCGGCCCCGTCAAATGCTGTAGCAACGGCTGGACGCGGGCGAGCCAGTCGCACAGGACCGGCCGCGTATCGCGCGGGTCGATGAGGTCGTGGATCGAGAAGCTCTCGGCGCGCGGCACCACGGACTGGAGAGCCAGCATGGCCTCCTCGAGACGCAAGCGCTCGGCTTCGGGATCGCCGGCCTCGACGATCTTGCGGCTAAACGCCGCCGCCACGCCGCCCTCGACCGGAATCGCACCGATCTCGGCCGATGGCCAGGCGACGACGAACCCATCCGGGCCGAAATGCGCCGCTTCGGCGACGCCATGCGCCTTGCGCACGATCACTGACGCCCAAGGCACCACCGAAGTTGCCGCCGCGACCACGGCGGAGGTGCCGAAGCGGATTGTGCCGGCCTTCTCCGCCTCCGCCCCGATCATGAAGCCGGGTTCGTCGATCAAGCTCACGATCGGCAAGTGAAAGGTGTCACAGAACTCGATGAAGCGGCGTGTCTTTTGCGCGCCTGTTGCGGTCATCGAACCGGCGAGCTGTTTGCAGTCATTGCCAAGCACGCCGACGGGCTGACCCATCAGCCGGGCAAGGCCGGTGATGGTGCCAGTGCCGTAGAGCCGTCCCATCTCGAAGAACGAGCCCGCGTCCAGAACCAATTCGATGACCTTGCGCATGTCGTAGATTTGGCGCCGGTTGCGCGGCACCATTTCGATCAGCTCCTCGGCACGGCGATCGGCCGGGTCGTCGGCCGGCGTACAGGGGGGGAGCTCCCAGACGTTGGGCGGCAAGTAACTCAGAAATCGCTGAATGTCGGCAAAGGCGGCGGCCTCATCCTCAACCAGGTTGTCGACCACGCCGTTTCTGGCATGAACCTCGGGGCCGCCGAGCTCCTCTTTGGTTAGGCTTCGGCGGAGCGCGCGCTCGACCACGGCGGGGCCGGCGACCAGGACCTGCGAATCCTTGGTCATCACAGTAAAGTGCGACGCCACCAGGCGTGCGGCGGGGAGGCCCGCAACCGCGCCGAGCGCCGCTGAGGCAACCGGCACGGTGGCCATCGCCTGGGCCACGGATTTGAAGCGCGGCGCATGGTTGACCGGCGCGCCCACGGTTTTCGGCTTGCCGCCGCCGGCCCCGGTGACGCTGCCGCCGGCGCCTTGGTGCAGGCGCACCAGAGGCACCCGGTAGGTACAGGCAAGCTCTTCCGCATAGACACTCTTGCGCAAACCCGCCGCGTTGGGCGAGCCGCCCTTGAGGGTGAAATCCTCGCCGCCGATGACGCAGCGCCGGCCTCCGACCATACCGAAGCCGAGCACATAGTTGGCCGGCGTGAACTCCGTCAGGCGCCCTTCGTCATCGCGGCTCGCATCGCCCGACGCGCCGCCGAGCTCTTCAAAGGAACCGCCATCGAGCATGGTATCGATCCGTTCGCGGACCGTGAGAAACCCCTTGGCGTGCTGACGGGCGACACCTTCTTCGCCGCCCTGCGCCTGTGCGAGCTCCCGCTTTTGCGTGAGCTCCTCGGTTTCCTTTTCCCAGCTCATGCAGGGTCCAAGCGACGGTGCAGGCGGGCGGCTATACTAAAAATCATATTCGGCGCTTCTCCGAATGGCAGGGGACCGCCAGGATCATACAACTCCATTCGGCCCTGCGTCCGTGATGTGACGATTTGCGGCTCGCGCAGCTCGCCCGCGCCGGCCACTAATACCTGAATTTGACATTTTACGGTATTTCAATATTTGACTATTTGTCAAACAATATGCTGAAGCGCAACCCCCCACCGTCCTGAAGTTTGAGACGGCGGGATGTCCGACCAGAATGCCTGGGCTCGGTCTCAGTCTGAAGAACCTGGTGCGACGGGGCCGTGGCTATAGGGTTCGCTGCCGTCGTGCGCCCAGCCGTGGTAGCGCGGCAGTTCGTCTACCGTCTCGAGCCATTTGATCCGCTCGTCGTGCCAGATGTGAAATTGAGGAACATAGGCGTCGGGCGTGTCCGTGGTGCCGATGAAAATCTCGATCAGGTCGCCACCGAGTTCCTCGACATTTCCCTCCCAAGTCAAAGGTGTTCCGCATTTGCTACAAAAACCGCGCTCAATATTCGGTGATGAATTATAGATATCCCGCTCAGTTCCTGACCATTTGACATCGTTCTTCAGATAACCCACGAACGAGACCACCGGAGCGCCCGAGTGGCGCCGGCAATCGCGGCAATGGCAGTAGATGACCGAATGCGGCGCGGGGGCTTCGTAGCGCACCGCGCCGCACATGCATCCCCCGGTCACTTTTTCATTACCATTTCCCATAGAATCCTCCTTCGATTGGCCCGAGAGTTCCCGGATCGCGCCGGGTAACTTTCATACGGCTCCTTCCAATTCGATATTTGACTGTTTGTCAAACAAAATAGATAGGCGCGGCGGATTCTGTGTGGACC
>PTKB01000013.1 GCA_002937555.1 Alphaproteobacteria bacterium MarineAlpha10_Bin2
CCTTACCAGTAAAAGCGTCTACCAGATAAGACCTTATAAGCTAATGATACAGCTATATATATATTTCACCGAAGCGGGTCTGACATATTTCTGACAAGATACAATCTTCCACACACCGCGCCTCGTAAGCCCTCTTTTGAAAGGATGGAATGGTGCCGCATTGTAGGATCGAACTACAGACCTCTCCCTTCTGCGGTTGTGGCTTTTCAACCAGCGAGAAAACTCGCTTTAACCGTTGGACTTTCCCTTAACCGTAGAACCGAACGGTTCCGTAGGTTCCCACCGTCAAGTCTCTGCACCTTCTGCGTTTCACAGCTTGGCTCAGGATTGCCTTAGACTTTGGTCCTTAGGTTTCCCTGAGTTTGATGGGTTTTCATCTCAGCCTTTCGGCTGAAAGAGGCAATTACTACCAAGGGAGTGCTCTACCACTGAGCTAATGCGGCACTACGGCAGAAATATCAGAAAAAACCGCACCATTAAACGGTTTTTTCCAATCGCTTCAGATAGCGACAATTTTCCGCCTCTAAGCTGTCAGGATCGCAAGCGCAAAGGCGTAACAAGTTGTGCTTTTCAAGCAGATGCTCTTGCCACCAGACTGACGTACCTCTGATGCTCATCCATCAGACCAGCTTCACCACGAAGGCTGGTCTCTATCTATTACGTCAAGGAAGAAGCGCAGCGGCGCGAGGTGAGGCGCGCCTTTGGCCATCACATCGCCCCCGAACTGGTGGAACAGCTGGCCAACGACACCAATAAGCTCAATCTCGGCGGCGAAATCCGGCAAATGTCGATCCTATTCAGTGACGTTCGCGGGTTCACCAAAATTGCCGAGCAACTGCGCGGCGATCCGGCCAGCCTGACCCGTCTGCTCAATATGTATTTCACCAAGATGACCGACCGCATTCTAGAAAATGGCGGCACGATCGATAAATATATGGGGGATGCCGTCATGGCGTTCTGGAATGCGCCGCTCGACGATCCAGAGCATGCGCGCCATTGCTGTGACGCCGCGTTGGAGATGCTGGACGGGGTGGCCAAGCTCAACGTCAAACTATCCGATGAAGCGGAACAAGAAGGGCGCACCCATGTTCCCATGCGGATTGGCATCGGCCTCAATACCGGAGATTGTCTGGTCGGGAATTTTGGATCTGAGCATCGGCTCAACTATTCGGTCATGGGCGATGCGGTCAACGTGGCCTCGCGCCTGGAAGGCCAAAAAAAACCTATGGCATTACCGTTATCGCCGGCCAGGAAACGCTTAATCTGGTGCCCGAATATGCGGCGCTCGAACTCGATTTAATTCAGGTGCAGGGCCGCCAGGAAATGGCGGATTCGGAGGAATTCAAGACACACAAACAGAATCACGACGCGTTCCTCGCCGCCTACCGTGCCCAGGACTGGAATAAGGCGCGTGACATCCTCGCGCACTGCCGGGAGTCGGATCGTCAAGGCCTCGACCAACTCTATGACGTTTACGCCGCTCGGGTGGAAGAATATTCCAACAATCCGGCCATAGACGATTGGGATGGCATCTATGTCGCGCAGAACAAATGATGGCATCGCCGCCGGGGCGCGAAGGTGAATTGTACGCAGACATAACCCCACCCAATTACTCAACTACCAGTAAAGCTGTGATATTGTGCTCTACGCGAGCGCAAGCAGGAGACCAACCGCGCCGGCAACGGTGCACAAATAGGAGTAGAAAGCGAATTGTACAGATCGAATCAGCAGGGGCACCCATCGGAGCAGATGGAGACTTCGGTGAGTAGCGGAGAGATCGTCGAACGCAGCATTAAAATTCACGGCCCGGATGAGTTTGCAGCAATGCGCAAGGCCGGCCGATTGGCGGCCGAAATCCTCGACTTTATTACACCTTACGTGGTTCCCGGCGTGAGTACGGACGAACTTGACCGTTTGTGCGACGACATGACAGTCGCCGAAGGCGCTATTTCGGCGCCGCTCGGTTACCGCGGATATCCCAAATCAATCTGCACGTCGATAAATCATGTGGTCTGCCACGGTATTCCGAGTGAGAAGCGCCTGCAAAATGGCGACATTGTTAATATCGATGTCACGGTGATCGTCGACGGCTGGCACGGCGATTCAAGCCGCATGTTTTATGCCGGCAAACCCGCGGCGAAAGCGCGCCGACTGGTCGATATCACCTATGAATCCATGATGCTCGGGATCGCCGCGGCCGGGCCGGACGCCACGCTCGGCGATATCGGACATGCCATACAAAGCTACGCCGAGGGTCATCGATGCAGTGTGGTGCGGGATTTTTGCGGCCATGGCATCGGCCGCATCTTCCATGACGCACCCAATGTCGTGCATTATGGCGAAGCAGGGAACGGTCTGAAGCTCAAGCAAGGCATGTTTTTCACCATCGAGCCGATGATTAATTTGGGAACTTGGCAGGTGAAGCTCTTAAAGGATGGCTGGACGGCGGTGACGAAAGACCGTTCGCTATCGGCTCAATTCGAGCATTCCATCGGCATCACCGCCGATGGCGTCGAAATATTCACATCGTCGCCGGCGGGCTATACCAAGCCGCCCTACGATTGAAACCTGCCGGACCGGTCTGGACTCGCTGCCGCGGAAGGTTGATCACACCGTGTCGGAAAAAGCGCATTATACCGGCCATCGGCAACGGCTCAGGGAGCGCTTCGCCAAAGCCGGCGCAGAGGGCCTGGCGGATTACGAATTGATCGAACTATTGCTGTTTGGCGCCCTGCCGCGCGGCGATGTTAAACCGCTCGCCAAGAACCTGCTCGCGCGCTTCGGCAGCGTCGGCGCTGTTCTCGCGGCGGAGCCGAGAGCCCTGGGGGAAGTGGACGGCGCCGGCCAGGCGGTCGTGCACGCGCTGAAACTGGCCGAGGCCGCGGCGATCAGGATGCTCGGCGATCAGCTCAGGGACCGGCCCGTGATCGCCAATTGGAAGGCGCTTCTCGACTATTGTAAGGCCAGCCTGGCGCACAAAATGAACGAACAATTCCACGTTCTGTTTTTGGACAACAACAACTCGCTGATCGCGGACGAAACGCAGCAAAAAGGCACGGTCAACCACGTGCCGCTCTATCCGCGCGAGGTAATCAAGCGGGCATTGGAGCTCAACGCATCGGCAATCATACTCGTCCACAATCATCCGAGCGGAGATTCGACGCCCTCGCCCGCCGATATCGAAATGACGGAAGAAGTTTGCGATGCGGGCAAAAAACTGGGAATTTCCTTGCACGACCACTTGATCATCAGCCGCAACGGCCATAGTTCTTTTAAATCGTTAGGCTTGTTGTAACCCAACTCGAAAGGCCGGCATGAAGCATCACTTCCGCTCGCGGTCGATATTCATATCTGCGGCGGCAGCTTTGTGCATGCTGTTCATGACCTCAAGCGATGGCGCCGCAAAAAGCGAGGATGAGCTGACCGGCCTTCGCGGCATCCGCTGGGGCATGAGCGTTACCGATGCAATCGCACTGTTCGGGCGTTCGGTTTTGGTTCAACAGACAAAAACTTTTATCTCGGGCTGTTATGTCGAATATGCCATTCCCATTCGCCTGCTCGACGAAGACTGGTTCATCTGGCTGTGCGAAGCGGAGGATGAACCCGTTGTCGTGGCCCTCAATTTCGAATCCGCCCACCGCCACACCAAACATTTCGACGCGTTCCTGCTTTCGTTGAAGCCTACGGCCCCGCGCATAGTTACTGGCACACCTGCCACAATGTGAACTGGAACAAGACGGTTCAATATGACTGGTATTTCCCAGATTTGAGAATCAGCCTGGTGGACCGGGACGAGCCGGCCAATTGGGTCGTCATGCGCTATGAGCCCCCTTCCAACAAAGTGGAATGCGGCCCCGGCGTCTGTATCGAACCGCCGCTTGATTTGCGGCGCGAAGTCGCACCGGGATAGCCGCGCGGACGTTCGCGGCGCGGCCAGTCCGGGCGTCAGGCGTCGGCGCTTTTTGCCGCCGCGTCCATCATGTCGCGCAACATCGAAGGCTTGGGAACGCTCGGCTTGGGATAGGCCTTGCGGCTGTGGGTAAGGCCGAGACCGAGGAACATTTCCGCCATTTTGTAAGTGAGCGGGCCGGGATTGATCACCGGCACCGGCAGGTTTGCCGCCATATGGCCATGCGCCTGATGCATGGTGGTCGAGCCGAGGAGAATCACTTCCGCGCCGTCTTCTTCGATGCATTGGGTGGCGCATTCGACGAGCTTGGGAAACACCACTTCTTCTTTGCCGCCGAGCAGATTGGCGACGTCCGGCATGACGTTGATCGAGCGCACGGAAGCGAGGCGGTCATTCATGCCGTACTCCTGCGCGGTTTTCTTATACAAGGGAATCCACCCGTCCCATTGCGTGACGACGGAAAACCGGTTGCCCAACATCAGCGCCATCAGATAGGAGGCGCGGCCCGGCCCGATCACCGGGATATCTAGCACCGAGCGCATGGCGTTCATGCCGGAATCGCTCATGGTGTCGATACAAACCGCGTCATAGCCATCGTCCTGGGCGGTCATCGCCGCTTCGAACAGGGCGACATCGCCCAACAGATAATCGTGATAGCAATCGAGAATTGCCGGACCCGCCTTGACGCCGCGAAAATCGAAATCGATATCCGGGCCGAACTTGACCGAATCGAGTTGCGAGCGGCGATTATCGATCCCATCGTCATCGAAGGCGAAGGGAACGATTACCAATACTTTGGCCATGACGATCTCCCTGAACGTTGTCATTGGTGGCGAATAATTTGTCCGGACATGATGCCCCATTCCGCGTCGCCTGGAAAGCGCAAGCCGCCCGCGCCGTTTAGTTCGGGCGATCGAAAGGCGCGGGCATACCCGTTCTTGACTGCGGCAGGGCCGGGTCCCAAACTGCGCGCGGCGCGGCGAATATTCGCTCCGCGCGCACGACAAATGGCAGGAATCCATGAAACTGATTGGCGTCGATGTCGGCGGCACGTTTACCGACTTGATCATCACCGACAGCGATACGCGGCAGACCGAAATTCATAAGGTTCCGACCACGCCCGAGGATCCGAGCATCGGCGCGACCGAGGGTATAACCGAGCTGTGCGCGCGCAGCGGCATCGAGCCGGGCGCCATCGATCACGTGTTTCACGGCACCACCATCGCCACCAATGCCGTTCTGCAGTATGACGGCGCGCGAACCGGCATGATCACCAGCGAAGGCTACCGCGACATCATCCATATCGGCCGCCACCAGCGGCCCGAGAATTACTCGATCATGCAGGATATTCCCTGGCAGTCGCGCCCGCTGGTGCGCCGGCGCCACCGCAAGACGGTTCCGGAGCGCCTGACGCCGCCCTCGGGCGAGGTGCTGGTGGCGCTCGACGAAGAAGCGGTGCGCAGGGCGGCGCGCGAATTCAAGGCGGCCGGCGTCGAAGCCATCGCCATTTGTTTTCTGTTTTCCTATCTCGAACCCAAGCACGAGCGGCGCGCGAGAGAGATCGTACTCGAGGAATATCCCGAAGCCTTCGTCGCCACGTCGGCGCGCGTGGCACCGCAGTTCCGCGAATTCGAGCGCTTTACCACTGCCGCCATGAACGCCTTTATCGGCCCCAAGGTGCGCACCTATGTGCAGCGCTTCGACCGCCAACTGAAGCAAGCCGGGTTGACCGCCGAGTTGCACATCATGGGCTCGAATGGCGGCGTGGCGACGGCGCAAACGGTGGCCGAACTGCCGGTGGTCACGCTCCTCTCCGGGCCGGCGGCGGGCGTGATGGGCGGCGCCTGGACGGCGGCGCTCTCCGGGCGCAGCCGCCTCATTACTTTCGACGTCGGCGGCACAAGCGCCGATATCGGTATCGTCATCGACGGGCAATACAGCGAAGCCACGGCGCGCGACACCTGGATCGGCGGATATCCGATCCTCGTCGCCATGATCGATATCGGCACCATCGGTGCCGGCGGCGGCTCGATTGCCCATGTCGACGCCGGCGGCGGCTTTAAAGTGGGACCGCAAAGCGCCGGCGCGCGGCCCGGCCCGGCCTGCTATGGTTTTGGCGGCGAGGCGCCGACGGTAACCGATGCCAACCTCGCGCTCGGCCGCCTGGACGCCGACAATTTCCTCGGCGGCAGCATGGCGCTCGACGAGAGCGCCGCCGAGAAAGTCATCGACGGCCTCGCCGAGCGCCTCGGAATCGAGCGCTTCGAAGCCGCCGAGGGCGTGCTCACCATCATGAACAGCAACATGGCCAACGCCATTCGCGCCAAGACGGTGCAAAAGGGCATCGACCCGCGCGGCTTTTCCCTCGTCGCCTTCGGCGGCGCCGGACCGCTGCACGGCGCCGAAGTGGCCGATCTGCTCGGCATCCCCGAGGTCGTCGTGCCGCCGCATCCGGGCATCACTTCGGCGGCCGGCCTCCTGACCACCGACCTCAAATACGATCAGATCAAGACCGAGTTTCAGGTCAAGGGCACGGTCGACCTCGACAAGATCAACCGGGACTTTCAGGCGATCAGCAACGAGTTGCTCGAGCAGTTCGCCTCCGACGGGCTGGCGGAGGCCGAGGTCAAACAGCGTCGATATGGCGATCTCCGCTATGTCGGCCAGGGCTATGAACTGCGCGTCGCGATCCCCGAAGGCGCGCTCGACGATGCGGCGCTGGAGCAGGTCTGGCAGGCCTTCCACGAGCTGCACGAACAGGAGTACGGGCATTTTTTCAGCGACAGCCCAATCGAGATCGTCAATATCCGCCTCACCGGCGTCGGCAAGATGCCGAAGATCGCCGCCCCGCCCGAGCCGATCGGAGGCTCGCTCGATTCCGCGCAAGTGAAGACGGCGACGTCGGTGTTCCGCGTCGACGGCGCCCTGCAGCGGCTGGAAACGAAATTCTATATCCGTGCTAAGCTGCCGCTGGAGACCGCCTTCGACGGCCCGGCGGTGATCCTGCAGAAAGACGCCACCACGGTGGTGCCGCCCGGCTGGTCCGCCAGCTTGGACAAGGGCGCGAATTTGATACTGACGAAAGGCTGAAACTTATGTCTGGCGACGGTAACGAGAATCGTACCAACAGGCGCGCCATCGATCCGGTGACTGCCAACGTCATCCAGGGCGCCCTGGAAAATATCGCGGTCGAGATGGGCTACAAGCTGATGCGCATGTCCTATTCGAGCATCATCCGCGAGTCAGAGGATTTCGGCGCCGCGATCATTGATACCCAGGGCCGCCAACTGTGTGAATCCAAGCAGAGCACACCGCTTCAGAGCGGCCCGATCCCGGGCTATGTGAAGGGTATGCACCAGTTGTTCGAAGAGCGTGGCGAGGTGATCAATCCGGGCGACGTGATCATCCACAACTCGGCCTATCACGGCGCCAGCCACGGCCCCGACGTGGCCTTTATCGTGCCGGTCTTTATCGACGGCGATAAATTGGTCGGCTATTCGGTGACCACGGCGCATCACCTCGATATCGGCGCCCTCAGCCCCGGCAGTTGCGGCATCGTCGACGCCATGGATGCCTATGCCGAAGGCCTGCAATTCAAAGCGTTGAAAGCCTATGACCGGGGCGTGAAGAACGAGGCCCTGTGGTGCATACTGCGCGACAATATCCGCGCCTCCGATCTGGTGGTCGGCGATATGGAAGCCCAGGTGGCAGCTTCGCGCATCGGCGCCGACCGGTTTTTGGAATTGATCGAACGCTACGATCTGGAAACCGTGGAAGCGGCATCGGACGCCTTGATGGATTATTCCGAGCGCCTCATGCGCCAAGCCATCCAAGAGCTTCCCGACGGCAGTTACAGCGCTATCGGCCATCTTGACGGTTTTCTCGACGATCCCCAGCGCCGCGATTTCCAGATCGCCGTCACTGTCACCGTGACGGGCAGCGATTTAATCGTCGATCTAACCGGTACGGCGGATCAATGCGACGACCGGCCGATCAATATGCCGCTCGAAGGCACAGTGGATTGCGCCATTTGGCTAACTCTGCGTTCGATCCTTTTGGACAGCTCGGTCTATGGCAGCATTCCTCAGAATTCCGGCCTGGTGCGGCCGATCAAGATCGTCGCGCCCGTGGGCTGCCTCGCCAATCCGATCTTTCCCGCACCGACCATCGCCCGCTTCGCGCCCGGCAATATCGTCGCCGATACGCTGATGAAGGCGCTAGCGGAAGCGGTGCCGACACAAGTCGGCGCCGGTGTGGGCAACCTCAAGGTCGTGGCCTTCAGCGGCATCAAGGGCGAGCAGCATTGGGTGCATATGGAAATCCATGAAGGCAGCTATGGCGGGCGTTACGGCAAGGACGGCATGGACGCGGTCGACACGCTCTATGCCAATACACGCAACAATCCGATCGAAGATATCGAATCGCACACGCCGCTCCGCGTGAAACGCTATGAGCTGCGCGACGATTCAGCCGCCGCCGGGCGCTGGCGCGGCGGCATCGGTTCGATCCGCGAGGTCGAATTCCTCGAAGACAGCTTTATTTCGGTCGAAGGCGACGGCCATAAATATGCGCCCTGGGGCTTCGACGGCGGCGCCGAAGGCAATACCGCCAGTCTCGACTATCTCGATACCGGCGGCGGGCGCACGAGTCTCCCTTCCATGATGCCCAACCGGGCAGTCAAAGCCGGTGAATCACTGGCGCTGACCGGAACCTGCGGCGGCGGTTATGGCGACCCACTGACGCGCCCGGAAAGGGACGTTTTGGAAGACGTGTTGGACGGCTATATTTCCGTCGAACGCGCCAAGAACGATTACGGCGTCATCATCACGCCGGCCCTGGAACTCGATTCCGCCGCGACCGCCGAGCGACGCGGCGCCAGCGGCAGCGGTGGCAAATGACATCAGGCAGGAAAGGAGATAGGCGATGAGGATCAAAGTCATCAATCCGAATACGACGCTTGAAATGACGGCGGGGATCGGCGACGCCGCCCGCTCGGTGGCGCGGCCCGGCACGGAAATTATCGCTGTCAGCCCGGAATTCGGCCCGACTTCCATCGAATCCTATTATGACGAATACGTCGCCGCCTGCGGCGTGCTCGACGAAGTGCGCAAGGGCGAGGACGAAGACATCGATGCCTACGTCATCGCCTGTTACGGCGATCCCGGTCTGCACGGGGCGCGCGAAATGACGACCAAGCCGGTGATCGGCATCGCCGAGGCGTCGTTTTACACGGCCGCCATGCTGGCGGCGCGTTTTTCCATCGTCTCGGTAGTGCCGCGCGTCCGCACCATGCTGGAGGAGCTGGTGCATAGCTACGGCATGCAGGACAAATGCATCGCCATCCGCACCACGCCGCTCTATGTGCTCGATATCGAGAAAGACCCGGAGGGCTCGTTCGAGAAATTGCGCGACGAAGTGCGCCGCTCGGTCAAGGAGGACGATGCCGAGGCGGTATGCCTCGGCTGCGCCGGCTTCGCCAAGTTCGCCCAAGACCTGGAAGACGAGCTCGGCGTGCCGGTGCTGGACGGCGTGGTCTGCGCCACCAAACAGGCGGAGGTGCTGGTCGAACTCGGCAAAAAGACGAGCAAGCTCAAGACCTACCGTCCGCCCGAGAAAAAGCGCTTCGACGGCATGTTCGCGCATTTCTCGACCGACGGCTCCGCCGACAAGAAGCAAGCGGCGGCGGAATAGCGTGGCGTTCAGGCGGCGAGCGGCCACACGGCGGGACATGGTGCGGGACATGGCGGCGCCATGATTCCGCGCTACAGCCGGGCCGAAATGGCCGCCATTTGGGAGCCGGAAAACCGCTTCCGCATTTGGCTTGATATCGAACTCTACGCGCTCGAGAAGCAGGCCGAGCTGGGCACCGCGCCGAAGGCGGCGGTGGCGGCGCTAAAGCGCGCGGCGAAAAACCATCTGGCGAAGATCACCGACGCCAAGGCAATCGACAAGATCGAGCGCAAGACGCGCCATGACGTCATCGCCTTCCTCACCAACCTGGCAAAATATGTCGGCCCGCAGGCGCGCTTCATTCATCAGGGTCTGACTTCTTCGGATGTGCTCGATACCTGCCTTGCGGTGCAGCTCTGTCAGGCCTCGGACTTACTCCTCGCCGATCTCGGCGCGGTGTTGAAAGCGCTCAAACGGCGCGCCAGGCAGCACAAGAACACGCTTTGCGTCGGGCGCAGCCACGGCATCCACGCCGAGCCCACCAGTTTCGGCCTCAAGCTCGCCGGCCACTATGCCGAGTTCGAGCGCGCCCGCGAGCGCATGGCGATGGCGCGGCTGGAGATCGCCACTTGCGCCATTTCCGGTCCGGTCGGTACGTTTGCCTCGGTCGATCCCAGGGTCGAGGCGCATGTCGCCAAGTGTCTTGGTCTCCGGCCGGAGCCGGTATCCAGCCAGATCATCCCGCGCGACCGCCACGCCGCCTATTTCGCCGCGCTCGGCGTGATCGCCGGTTCGCTGGAGCGCCTGGCGGTCGAAATCCGCCATTTGCAGCGCACCGAAGTGCGCGAAGCGGAGGAATATTTCGCCGCGGGCCAGAAGGGCTCTTCGGCGATGCCGCACAAGCGCAACCCGGTGCTCAGCGAGAACCTGACCGGCCTCGCGCGTGTCGTGCGCGCCGCCGTCACCCCGGCGCTCGAGAATATGGCATTGTGGCACGAACGCGATATATCGCATTCCTCGGCCGAGCGCGTGTTCGCCCCCGACGCCACCATTGCGCTTGATTTCGCCCTCGCCCGCCTCGCCGGGGTGGTCGAGAATCTCGTCGTCCATCCCAAGGCCATGCGGGCCAATCTGGAGAGCCTCGGCGGGCTGGTCTATAGCCAGCGCGTGCTGCTCACGCTCATACAGGCCGGCATCTCGCGCGAGGACGCCTACCGCTCGGTTCAGGAAAACGCCATGCAGGTGTGGCAGGAGGGCGGCAGTTTCGAGGACCGGCTGTGGGCGGACAAATTAATCAACATGCGCTTAAGCCGCGAACAACTTTCCACCTGCTTCGATCCGGCGCCCTACCTCGCCCATGTCGACACCGTCTTCGCGCGCGTGTTCGGCGCCGAAAAACAACGAAAAAAGCCGCGTCGAAAAGGCGCTTGATTCGGGAGGAAGAAATCATATGAGCAAAGCCACCGTTCTGATTACCGGCGCCGGCATTGGCATCGGCCATTGCTCGGCCCTCGCCTTTGCGGCCGCGGGCTATCACGTCTATGTCACCGATGTCCTCGACAAAGAGGGCGGCGATACGGTCGGCGCCATCGAAGCGGCGGGCGGCACGGCGGAATTTCACCTTCTCGACGTCACCGACACCGCCAATGTCGATGCGGTCGTCAAACTGGCGGAATCTGCGACCGGCGCGCTGGATGCGGTCATCGCCAATGCCGGTATCGCGCACAAGGTGCTGCTCGACGAGATGAGCGACGAGAAATGGGCGCATACGCTGGATGTCGACCTGACCGGCGTCTTCCGCGTCTGCCGCGCCGCTTCGCCGGCGATGCAGGCGGCGGGAAAAGGCGCCATCGTCGCTCTGTCGTCGGTAATGGGCACGAGTTATGGCTGGCACGATCATGTGCAGTATAACGCCGCCAAATCCGGCGTGGTCGGGCTGGTACGCGGCCTCGCCTGCGATTTGGGCCGGGGCGGTGTGCGCATCAACGGCGTCGCGCCCGGTTTCATCAAGACCGCTCAGGCGCTATCGACGGTGCATTCGGTCGGCCTGCCGGGGCTCGAGGCGGCAGCGGCATATGTCCCGCTCGGGCGCTACGGCGAGCCTGAGGACATCGCCGACGTGATCCTCTTTCTCTGTTCCGACGGTGCGCGCTACATGACCGGCCAGACAATCATCGTCGATGGCGGTCTGACGGTGGGGCGCTACTAAGCCGCCTTTGGCTTAGGTCTGCGCCACTTTCTCGCCAAGTAGGGCGGTGCGGAAACGGTCTTTCAGGTAGGCGCCGTCGCGCGGCGGTAGGACGCGCGGCAAGCTCTCGGCTTTGACTTTGATGATCGCGGCGATCGGTCCTGAACCTTCGAGAATAAGCGGTATGGCATCGGCCAAGCCGGACTGATCGCGGACCAGGCGGGTTTCGGCAATGCCGCAATTTTGGGCCACGCCGGCGAGGTCCAAGTGATGCGCGGTGTGGCTTTTCTGCATGCCGGTTTCGCCGTGGCGCTCGTTGTCGAGCACGACGATGGCGAGGTTGACCGGGCGCTCGGAGCCGACGGTCGCGAGTGCGCCGAGGCCCATGGTCACGTCGCCGTCGCCGGTGATGACGAGAACCCGCCTTTCGGGCTGCGCCAGGGCGAGGCCGAGGCCGATCGAGACGGCATTTCCCATGGCGCCCCAGAGGAGAAAATCGAGCGGGTTGTTGTCGACCGCGGCGCAGTCCCAGGCCGGTGAGCCAAGACCGCCGACCACAAGCGCATCGCCGCGTTCCGCCAGTATCGCGCGCACGACGTCGCGCCGACTGAGTTCGGTTTTTCCGGCTTCAGTCATTTTCCCGTGGCTCCGAGAATGTCTTAATGCCGATGATGTGCTGGGCGATCAGAACGGCAACCGCGCTCATGGTCTCGAAGGCGAGCGCCGCCGCGCCGGCGACCATCTCGCCGGCCGCATCGCCGTCTTCAACGCGCTTCACAATAACGCCGGATTGTTCGAGATGCGCCGCCGCGCCCTGCCCCATCGGCAGTTGCCATGGATTGAACTCGCGCCATTCGCCGCGCATGGTGACGATCATCAGCAGCGGCATGCGGCAGGTGCGGACGACCGAGAGCGCGTTGATGCAATTGCCGACACCGCTCGACTGCATGAGAAGCGCTGAGCGTTCGCCGCCGAGCCAAGCGCCGGCGGCCATGCCGACCCCTTCCTGCTCGGAAGAAAGCAGTACGGTCCGCATGAGGTTATCGTCGGCGCAGAGGTTTAACAGCACATCCAAGCCGCCGTCCGGCACGTAAGGAATCTGGCGCACACCGGCCGCTGAGAGCGCCGCATGCGCGTCATCGCCCCAATTCCGCGCCGAATTAACCATTTTTAACTAGTATGCTATTTATTTTACAAAAAATATCGGAAGCCGTTGCGTTCAGGCGCCGCTACTCCTGCATCATTTCTTCCTTGGCTTGATCGAGAAGACGATCCATTTGACGCCGGACATCGGTACCGTCTTCGCTGCGGCCCTTCGCCTGAAGGTCGCCCAAAACCTTGCGCAACACATCGTCATCGCCGGGTTCTTCGAAATCCGAGACCACGACCTGCTTGGCGTAGGCATCGGCATCCGCACCGTCAATATTCATCAGGCCGGCAGCCCACAGCCCAAGCAATTTGTTGCGCCGCGCCGTGACTTTGAATTTGAACTCCTCGTCATGCTTGAACTTGGCTTCCGCTGCCGTTTTGCGTTCTTCGAATCCGTTGCTCATCGCCGTCGCTTCCTTGTTTCAGTTATCGGCGCCCCGGGGCGCCTTGCCATTGTGCCAAAGGGGTATGTTGTGGTCTATATTTTGTCCGCGTTTTGCGCCAATTGACGATCGCGGCGGCGTGCGACCATGGAGTTGCTTGGCCCTTATATGAGACCCGTTAGCCGCTTTGTAAACCGCGTATTGCCGTCGTGCGCGCCCGCGCGCCGAGACGTAACGGTTAATCCCGCCATGGAGATGCGATATCCGTCATGTGCACCCTGGTGATCCTCCACCGCCCCGGCCATGACTGGCCAGTGCTGATCGCGGCCAATCGGGATGAAATGCTCGACCGCGCCTGGTCCGCGCCGGCGCGCCATTGGCCGGATCGCCCCGAAGTGGTGGCCGGGCGCGACGAATTGGCGGGGGGAAGCTGGCTCGGGGTCAACGATCACGGCGTGGTCGCCGGCATTTTGAACCGCATGGGCTCGCTGGGGCCGAGCGCCGGCAAGCGCACGCGCGGCGAATTGGTGCTGGAAGCGCTCGATCACAGCGATGCGGCGGCGGCGGCGGAAGCGCTCTTAACCCTCGACGGTAGCGCCTACCGCTCTTTCAATCTGGTGCTGGCCGATAATAGCGGCGCATTCTGGCTGCGCCACGACGGTGCCGCAGCGATCCGCAGCGAAGCCATTCCACCAGGCTTCTCGATGTTTACCGCCCATGACCGGAATTCGCCCGAATCGCCCCGCGTAAAGCGCCATTTGCCGAGCTTCGAACAGGCTCAACTGCCTGATCCGGCGCACGACGCATGGCATTCCTGGGAAAAACTCTTAGCAAGACAAGAAAGCGACGAAAATGGTGAAAATGCCGAATCCGCGATGTGTGTGGCGACTCCTCTGGGATTCGGCACGGTGAACGCCTCACTGCTCGCGCTGCCCGCTCCTTCATCGCCGCCCCGGCGCCCGATATGGCGTTTCGCGCCAGGGCCGCCATGCGAAAATTCCTTTTCTTTTATAGAAGTTTAAGTCTCCTTCGCGCATCGATTTTACGAACTCTTCCGAATCGGGAAATACGAGATTCGAGGCGATATTGTTTTGCCAGCCCACTTTGATTATGGTCTTGTCCGACGCGTCTCGATGGCGAGACGCGGCCCGCACCGCAGTGTATGCGGGTTTTGAGTTTTTCTCCATTATGGAGGTCTGGCGATGTCCCGTCGCAGGCGTATTTACGAAGGCAAGGCCAAAGTGATCTACGAGGGCACCGAGCCCGGCACCCTGGTGCAATATTTCAAGGACGATTCGAGCCACGACGCCAGCGGCGATATCGCCACGATCACCGGCAAAGGCGTGCTGAACAACCGCATTTCAGAGCATTTGATGACCCGCCTCGCCGAAATCGGCGTGCCGACACATTTGGTGCGCCGCCTCAACATGCGCGAGCAATTGATCCGCGAGGTCGAAATCATTCCGGTGCAAGTGGTGGTCCGCAACATCGTCGCCGGTTCTCTGGCCAAGCGCCTCGGTATGGAAGAAGGCACCGCGCTGCCGCGCTCGATTGTCGAATATTATTACAAATCCGATGAGCTCGGCGGTCCGATGATCTCGGAAGAGCATATCACTGCCTTCGGCTGGGCAATGCCGCAGGAGCTTGACGACATGCTGTCGATGGCGCTCCGGGTCAACGACTTTCTTTCGGGTCTCTTCTACGGTGTCGGCATCCGCCTGGTGGACTTCCAACTGGAATTCGGCCGCCTGTGGCAGGGTGAAGAACTGCGCATCGTCCTTGCCGATGAAATTAGCCCCGATTCCTGCCGTTTGTGGGACCTCGAGACCGACGAGCGGCTCGACCGCGACCGGGCGCGGCTCAGCATGAGCGAGGCTGCCGAAGCCTATCAGGAGGTCGCACGCAGATTGGGTATTCTGCCGCAATCGGATGTCGTCGATATGCACGGCCGAAGTCACGCCAGCTGAGCCTAGGAGCGGCGCACCCAAAGCGAGAGATGAAAGCCAGAATTCACATTACCCTGAAATCGGGCGTTCTCGACCCACAGGGCAAAGCGATCCAATCCTCGCTCGGCGCGCTCGGCTTCAACGGCATCGAGAATGTACGCCAGGGCAAATATATCGAGCTCGATATTTCCCAGGACGATCAGGCGAAAGCGCGTGATCAGCTCATCCAAATGTGCGAAAAGCTCCTCGCCAACACCGTGATCGAAAACTACACCATCGATTTGGAGACATGAAAGCGGCGGTCATCGTTTTTCCCGGCTCCAATTGCGATCGCGATGTCAAGGTTGCGCTTGAGGCGTCGAGCGGCGAAACGCCGGCCATGGTCTGGCACGGCGATGGCGACCTCCCTAACTGCGATTTGATCGTCCTGCCCGGCGGCTTTTCCTACGGCGACTATTTGCGCTCGGGCGCGATGGCGGCGACGTCGCCGATTATGCGCGCCGTCGTTGCCGCGGCCCGGCGCGGCACCCGCCTCCTCGCCATCTGCAACGGCTTTCAGATCGCCGCCGAAGCAGGGCTGCTGCCCGGCGTTCTCATGCCCAACGCCTCGCTTAAATTTGTCTGCAAGGATGTGCTGCTGCGCGTCGAATCGGAGAACAGCCCGTTTACCCGCAATTATACGCCCGGCGAAGTCGTGCGCATGCCGATCGCCCATTGCGACGGCAATTATTTCGCCGAGGCTGAGGAATTAGACGCGTTGGAGGAAAACGGCCTCGTTGCCTTCCGTTATTGCGACGCCGACGGCGCGCTTTCCGACGGCGCCAATCCCAACGGCTCGGCGCGCAATATCGCCGGTATCTTCAGTAAGGAGCGCACCATCCTCGGCATGATGCCGCATCCCGAACGCCTGGCCGATGCCCGTCTCGGCGGCATCGACGGCAAGGCCATGTTCGACGGCCTGCTGACGGCGCTGGCATGAACAGCGGCACACCGGCTACGAGGCCTGCTCCCGACGCCGAGACCATCGCCGCGCATGGCCTGAACGAAGCGGAATACGCGCTCATTTTGAAGCGCCTCGGACGCGCGCCCAACGAGACCGAGCTTGGCATCTTTTCCGTCATGTGGAGCGAACACTGCTCCTACAAATCCTCGCGCATCTGGCTCAAAAAGCTGCCCACAGAGGCCGCTTGGGTGATTTGCGGACCCGGCGAAAATGCTGGGGTGATCGACATCGG
Source organism: Alphaproteobacteria bacterium MarineAlpha10_Bin2 (assembly GCA_002937555.1). Taxonomy (GTDB): domain Bacteria; phylum Pseudomonadota; class Alphaproteobacteria; order UBA828; family UBA828; genus PTKB01. The sequence goes on from PTKB01000013.1 coordinate 16,482, forward strand.
CGACGGACAGGCGGCGATCTTCAAGATGGAGAGCCACAACCATCCCTCTTTCATCGAGCCCTATCAGGGTGCCGCCACCGGGGTCGGCGGCATCATGCGCGATGTGTTCACTATGGGGGCGCGCCCGGTGGCAAACATGAACGCGCTGCGCTTCGGCGATCCGGCCCACCCCCGGACGCGGCACCTGGTCTCCGGCGTCGTCGCCGGGATCGGTGGCTACGGCAATTGCATGGGCATCCCGACGATCGGCGGCGAATGCAATTTTCACACCGCCTATGACGGCAATATCCTGGTCAACGCCATGACCGTCGGCCTCGTCGACAAGGAGCGCATCTTTTATTCCGCAGCCGCCGGAATCGGCCATCCCGTGGTCTATGTCGGCTCGAAGACCGGGCGCGACGGCATTCACGGTGCCACCATGGCGTCCACCGAGTTCGATGCGAATTCGGAAGAAAAGCGCCCGACCGTACAGGTCGGCGACCCGTTCACCGAAAAACTGGTACTCGAAGCCTGTTTGGAGCTGATGGCCACCGACGCAATCCTCGCCATCCAGGACATGGGCGCGGCAGGGCTGACCTGCTCCTCGGTGGAAATGGTAAGCAAGGGCGGCACCGGCATCGAGCTCGACCTCGACCGCGTGCCGACGCGGGAAGTTGGCATGACGCCCTATGAAATCATGCTGTCTGAAAGCCAGGAACGCATGCTGATGGTCCTCAAGCCCGGCTCCGAGGATGCAGCGCGCGAGGTTTTCGAAAAATGGGCGCTCGATTTCGCCATTATCGGGCGCATTACCGATAGCGGCCGCATGGTGCTGAAATCGGGCAACGCCATTGTTGGCGACTTGCCGGTGGGACCGCTCGTCGACGATGCGCCGGTCTATGACCGACCCTATACGCGCCACGAAAGACCGGCGCCAATTCCTGCTGCGGAACTGAATTCACCGGATATTGCGCCTCTGGAGGCACTCCGCACACTGTTGGCCGCGCCGGATCTTTGCGCCAAGCGTTGGATTTGGGAGCAATACGATCACATGGTGATGGCCGATACGATTCTGCGGCCGGGCGGCGATGCCGGCGTTGTGCGGGTCCATGGCAGCCGCAAAGGCTTGGCAATCAGCACCGACTGCACGCCGCGCTATTGTGCTGCCCATCCCGAAAGTGGCGGCGCTCAGGCGGTGGCCGAGACGTGGCGCAATCTGACGGCCGTCGGCGCCACGCCGCTGGCGATTACCGACTGTCTCAATTTCGGCAATCCCGAGCGGCCCGAGGTGATGGGCCAGTTCGTCGGCTGCATCGAGGGCATGGCCGAAGCCTGCCGGGCGCTCGATTTTCCGGTCATCTCGGGCAATGTTTCGTTCTACAACGAGACCGAGGGTGTCGGCATTTTGCCTACGCCGGCTATCGGCGGGGTCGGGCTGATCGCCGATATCGACTGCATGGCGCGCATCGCTTTTACCGCGGCGGGCGAACAAATCCTGCTGATCGGCGAGACCATGGGCCATCTCGACGCCTCGATCTATGCGCGCGAGTTGCTCGGCCGCGAAGACGGCCCACCGCCGCCGGTGGACCTCGCGGTTGAGCGGCGCAATGGCGATTTTGTGCGCGCGCTGATCGAAGCCAGGCGTGTCACCGCCTGCCACGATGTTGCGGATGGCGGCCTCCTAGTGGCGGTGGCGGAGATGTCCCTCGCCGCCCTCGCGGCGGGGCGCGAAATCGGCGCCGAAATCGAGGTTCCGGACAGCAGAATTCCGCTTCATGCCTGGCTGTTCGGCGAAGATCAGGCGCGCTATATCGTTAGCGCCGGCGCGGCCCAGGCCAAAGCCATCACCGAAGATGCCGGCAAGGCAAATATACCCATTTATCCCATAGGGTTGAGCGGTGGCGCCACGTTGACACTGGGCGGCACAGATGCCATATCCCTAAACGAACTACAGCGCGCCCACGAAGACTGGCTTCCGCACTATATGGAAGCTGCCGATGGGGCGGTGAGCTCCGGAGAGTAAGACAATGGCCATGGAATCCGGTGAAATCGTGCGATTGATCCAGGAAAGCATCCCTGATGCCGACGTGCGCATCGACGATTTGAAAGGCGATGGCGATCACTATGCGGCGCACGTGCTGTCCGCCAGCTTCAGAGGGAAATCGCGCATTCAACAGCATCAAATGGTCTATAAGGCCCTCAAGGGCCGGATGGGCGATCAGCTTCATGCACTCGCCCTCAAAACTGACGTGCCCGCCGAGAATTGAATAGCGGCTTGAATATTTCCAAGGAATGAACCGATGAATACGATGACCGACAACCCCGTCACCCAACGCATCCGTCAGACCATCGACAGCAGCGATGTTGTGCTGTTCATGAAAGGCACCCCGGTGTTTCCGCAATGCGGATTTTCGTCGACGCTGGTGCAGGTGCTCTCGCTGATGGGCGTCAAGTTCAAAGGCTTCGACGTGCTCGAAGATCCGGAAGTGCGCGATGGCATCAAGAGCTTCAGCGAATGGCCGACAATTCCCCAGCTCTACGTCAAGGGCGAGTTCGTCGGCGGCTGCGATATTGTGCGCGAAATGTATGAATCGGGCGAACTGACCGAATTCATGACGTCTCATGGTATCGAACAGCAGCCTCAACAAGGCTAACACCGGAGCGCGACGTTGATGAGCCCGGAGGACATCCGGGAATATCACGCGCATATCTATTATGACGCCGAGACGCAGCGCGCGGCGGCGGAATTGCGCGCGGCGCTAGCTGAGCGTTTCGACGTCGCACTTGGGCGCTGGCGCGATGAACCGGTCGGGCCGCACCCCAAAGCGATGTATCAGGTCGCTTTTACGCCGGAATTATTTGCTGAATTCGTCCCCTGGCTGATGCTTAATCGCCGCGGCCTCACCATTCTGGTGCATCCGGATACGGGCCAGGACGTGCCCGACCATGAGGATCATCCGCTCTGGCTCGGCGAAAAACTCGACCTGGATATCGAAAAGCTGCGCGCTTTCGCGCGCGCTTGAGCCTCAACCGGCAGGGCCGATCATCAGGCGGGAATTAAGCGGCTGAACCGGACGTGCGTTTGGCGCGGCGGCGGCTTCGAACTTTTCAATCTGCGCCGCGCTCATGCTGATCGGCTGGGACAGCACGAACCAGCGCACCCCTTCGCTACAGGGCGGCGTCGTCAGCGAGCCTTTATAATGGTGGTAGCGTCCGTCCGGCGGTAGAATCGCGCCGGCATTGATGCTGACGTCCGCAATCGTCGTCTCGGCAGCTTCGTGGCCCGGGAGATGCGCCCAGGCATCGGCGAGCGCCGCGTTGGCCGCGCCCTCTTCGATCATCACGCCGATCACCGCCAGTCCGCCATGGCTGTCCTTGTGCACGAAATGCACTTCCATCGGGAAGGCCTTGCCGTCCACCGTATGCTCGCTCGGAGCATGAAAATGGAACTGCAGCAGATCATATTGCTGGCCCTCGATCGACATGGAGCTGCCGGGCGCATAATTCATCTGCACGGTATGGCCGTTGTGGAGAATGCTGAGCGGCACATCTTGATAGGCGATATCATGTCCCGGCGCGCCGACCGCGAGGCCGGTGGCGGCCGAGGCGATATCGATCGGCGATTGCATCCGCCCCGAACTGCAGGCCGCGAAATCAGGCGATAAACCGCCCCAATGATCCGGTCCTTCGGCACCGGCATAGGTCCAGTGGACGGCGTGGCCGCCGGCATCCCCATGTTCTTCCTGGCCGGCGCCATCGCCATGCTCTTCTTCTTGTTCGCCCCCGCCGTGACTCTTCAGCGGCCACAGCGACAGCGCGACGATAGCGGCGATGGCAATAAGCACTGCGAAATAATCGAGCTTTATCATAGCCCTTCCTCCCCAAAGGCAGATGACCGGTTAATTCTTACCGCTTTTTCGCCGCCGCACAATCATCTTAAACGAACCGCCTGGGAGTAACGCGCACGAAAGAACCCGCGTCATGGCAATTATTCGGTTTGCAAATCCGTTTCGGAAAAATAGGCGCTCGGCGCGACGCCCAAGGCGCGCCGGAACATCGCCGCAAAAGCGCTGGGGCTCTCGTAACCGAGATCGAGGGCGATCTCGAGCACCGATTCGCCGCGGGCAAGCCGCGGCAAACTAGCGATGATTCGGGCTTGGCGCCGCCACCGGGAAAACGTCATGCCTGTCTCATTGACGAAATGCCGCTCAAGGGTGCGTCCGCTAAGCCCGGTACGTTGCGCGCAAGTTTCAAGCGTGTGCGGCGCACCGGGGAAGTCGATAATGTCGCGGCAAACTGGTGCGATGACCGAGCCTTCAGGTATGGGGAGATAGAGCGGCAGGGTGGGAAGCGTCCTGATTTCTTCCAGGATGAGCTTCATGATGTATTCATGGCGCTCTTCAGGCGGGCGATCGAGCGGGATATCGACCGCCGTGATGAGCAACTCTCGCAGCAGCGGCGAGATATGCACCACCGAGCATTCGTCCGGCATGCGCTGCGCCAGCTTCGGCTCGATATAGACCGTCCGCAACCGCACCAAACCCGAATTCAAGATCGCATGCTCGGTCTCCGGCGGGACCCAGAGACCACGATTGGCCGGGACAACCCACGCGCCGACCGCGGTATAGACCGTCATGACGCCGCTGATGGCGTACAGGAGCTGCGCCCGGCAATGGCGGTGGGGCGGCGCGAGACCCATCCGGATAGTCGATTGCTGCGGCGGCGATGGGGCTGACGACTTCCTGAAGTGTTGCGGCCAACCGGACGGATTGGGCACCGATGTCAGTTTCGCGATCATTCATGTCGATTACCCGAGAGACAGACAAGCTAAATTCAACTATTAAGGAACATTCGGGCGCGCAATAGCCTTGCGCGCCGGTCAGGAAACTGAAATTTTGGAGAAAGTTCTTGAATGTTCGCCGACCGCCCGGCGAGCGCTATCGGAATTGCCAAGTCAGGGATGCCAAACACGGAGGAAGTAATGCCCAGCAACGACACCGCGCAGCTTGTCGGGAACGAGGACGGCCTACGCGACATCATGGGGCCGACCATGGATATCGCTATCCATAAATCGCGCCCGAAGCTCGACAAACATTGTAAGGCGTTTATCGAACGCTCGCCGTTTCTATGCATCGGGACATCGAACGCTGACGGCAAAGCCGATGTGAGCCCACGCGGCGACCCGCCCGGCTTCGTTCAAGTTGTTGGCGACAACCAACTCTTCATCCCCGATCGACCGGGCAACAACCGCCTGGATACGATGTCGAACATTGTCGCCAACCCCAATGTGGGTCTGCTGTTTTTCATCCCGGGTTTTAACGACACGCTGCGCGTCAACGGCAAGGCAACGATCGTTCAGGACGATGATAAATCAGAGAAGGCGAAAATCCGTGGCAAAGCGCCGAAAGTCGGCATCCAGGTAGAGGTGCAGGAGGTTTTTCTGCATTGCGCCAAGGCGTTCATGCGCTCGAAGCTGTGGGACCCCTCGACATTTCAGGATCGCAAGGAATTTCCGACACTTGCGAACATGATCCTCGACCAGGTGGCAGAGCCCAACAATCCGCCGACTGAGGAAGAAGTCAAAGAGGCCGACGATTTCGTCGATGACAACTACAAAACCGGACTCTATTGAAGCAGCCGCAAACGAAAAAGGCCGCCTTCGGGCGGCCTTTTTTATTACGT
>PTKB01000130.1 GCA_002937555.1 Alphaproteobacteria bacterium MarineAlpha10_Bin2
TCTCGAGAGGATCGAGCCGCTCAGCAAGGCGGACTGAGCGCGCCAGCCACGCACCGCCTTGCGCAGCACGCGTGGGAGACGGCGCGCGCAAACAGGGAGGGAGGACATGTCCTATCGTTTGGGCGTCGATGTAGGGGGAACATTCACCGACCTTCTGCTGATCAACGAAGCGGATAGCTCGTTTCACGTCGCCAAGGTCCCCTCGACCCCGGCCGATCCGTCGATCGGCGTGTTGCACGGCACCGACCGGGTATGCGAGCTCGCCGGCATTGCGCCCGGTGAGATCGACCACGTCATGCATGGCAGCACCATCGCCACCAATGCCATTCTCACCGGCCAAGGCGCGCGAGTCGGCCTGGTGACCACCGCGGGCTACCGGCATATTTTGCAGATCGCCCGCTCTTACGTGCCCGGCGGCCTCGGCGCCTGGGTGATCTTCAATAAAACCCCGCCGCTGGCGCCATTAAAACTGACGGTGGAGGCGAAGGAGCGTATCGGCGCCAAGGGCGACGTGGTTGAGCCGCTCGACGAGGAGGCCCTGCGCGATGCGCTGCGCCATCTTAAACGCCTGGGCATCGACGCGCTGACCATCTCGCTGTTCAACTCCTACACCAACGATGTGCATGAACGCGCGGCGGGGCGCATCGCCGAAGAGGAATTGCCGGACGTGCCGGTGTCGCTGTCGTGCGATGTGATTCCGGAAATGCAGGAATATGAGCGCACAATCACCACGGTGTGCAATTCCTATGTGCGCCCGATCGTATCCAAATATGTGCGCAATCTGAGCGATGAGCTGGGGCGCCGCTCGAGCGGCGTGAAGCTCCATTTGCTGCGCTCCGACGGCGGACTCACCACGCCGGCCGGCGCCGAGACGGTGCCGGTCAACCTCTTGATGAGCGGTCCCGCCGGCGGCGTCGCCGGGGCGCTGTGGATCGCCCGCCAGGCGGGTTTCGACAATCTCCTGACTTTCGACATGGGCGGCACATCGACCGATGTCTGCCTGGTCCGGGGCGGTGTCGCGCAGACCCGGCGCGACACCACGGTCGGCGATTTGACGGTGCGCGCCTCCTCCCTCGATGTGCGCTCGGTCGGCGCCGGCGGCGGCTCCATTGCGCATGTGCCAGAGCTCACCAAGGCGCTCCGCGTCGGCCCGGAAAGCGCCGGCGCCGATCCTGGCCCCGCCGCTTACGCCAAGGGCGGCGAGTTACCCACCGTCACCGACGCCAATGTGGTGCTCGGCTATTTGCCGGCGTCGGCGCTTCTCGGCGGCGAAATGAAAATCGACCGCGCCAAGGCCGAAGCGGCGGTAGGACATATTGCCGAGGCACTGGATTTTTCCGTCGAGCGCGCCGCACAGGGCATTTACGACATCGTCAACGAAAACATGATCGGCGCGCTCCGGCTGGTGTCGGTGCAGCAGGGCAACGATCCGCGCGAGTTTGCGCTGATTGCGTTCGGCGGCGCCGGGCCGCTGCACGGCAACGCGCTGGCGCGCATTCTGAATTGCTGGCCGGTGATCGTGCCGCTCGGACCGGGCGTGCTGTGCGCGTACGGCGACGCCACCACGCGCTCGCGCGACGAAGCCTCGCGCAGCTTGATGCGGCGCTTCTCGGAAACCAGCGCCGAAGAAGTAGGTAACATATTCGCCGAGCTCAACGCGGCGGCGGCGCGTACCCTGGATGCCGAAGGAATACGGGAATCAGAACGGACCAACAGTTACGAGGTCGATGTGCGCTATTCCGGCCAGGTTCTGTCGCTGCCGGTGCCGGTCGATATCGACGCGTTCCGCAAAGGTGGCCTCGAAGAGATCGGCGAGAGTTTCGATAATCTGCACGAGAAGCTCTATACGTTTGTCATCGAGACCGAGCGCGAGCTCATCAATCTCCGCGCCATCGTGCAGGGGCGCGAAACGGTGGCCGATGCCGGGCGCATTGCGGTCGGTGGCCGTGACGCGAGCGCCGCCAAACTGGCGGAGGAGAATATCTTTGCCGACGGCGAATGGCAGGCGGCCCAAGTCTACCGCCGCGATCTCCTGAAATGCGGCAATATCATCGCCGGCGCCGCCATCGTCACGCAATTGGATTCGACCACGCTGATCCTGCCCGGCCATGCTGGCGAGATCGACGCCATCGGCAATATTCTGATTCGCCCCGTAGAGCCGAATTAAGGGAGCCGCCACATGCCCGCCACCATCATAGAGACCAATCAAACGCCGTTCGAGACCGTTCAAGTCGATCCGGTCGATCTCGACATCATCGAAAATTCGCTCAGGAGCGCGCGTTTCGAGATGGACGCCGTCCTTTTCCGCACCGCCATGTCTCCGGGTATCCGCGAACAGCATGACGAGTTTCCGCTGATCGCCAACCGTGACGGCAAGATGGTAGTGGGCCAGTACGGCGCTTTTATCCATACTTTCCTACAGGTGTACGAAGGAGAAATAGAGGAAGGCGACATCTTCCTCACCAACGATCCCTATTCCTGCGATGGCGCTATCAGCCACACGCCGGATTGGCTGGTCCTGCTGCCGATCTTCAAGGAAGGCCGCGTCATCGGCTGGGCCTCGATGTTCGGCCATATGACCGACAACGGCGGGCGAGTGCCGGGCAGCATACCAACCGACGCGCAGCAGATCTTCGAGGAAGGGATCATAATTCCGCCCTTGAAACTCTACCAAAAGGGTGTTTTGCAAAACGACATTCTCAGCCTCATTCTGCACAATTGTCGCATGCCGGAATGGAACCGCAGCGATCTGCATTCGTTGATCGCCGGCTGCCGCCTGGCAGCCAGCCGGGTGACCGAGTTGTCCAGCCGCTTCGGCGACGATGTCTATTACTCAGCTCTGAACGAACTGCTAGAGCGCACCCGGCGCGCGGTGCGCGATTTGATCATTGCCAATGTTCCAGAGGAGAAACAGTACTTCGAAGATTGGGTGTGCGACGACGGCTTGGGCATGGGCCCTTACCGTATTGCGTGCTCCATGTGGCGCGAAGGCGAAAAGCTGATGATGGATTTCAGCGGGACCGACCCGCAATCCGCCGGCCACATTAATTTCTACTGCAATGAAGAAATGACCAAAATGTATTGCGGCGTATTTATGATTTATCTTGCTGATCCGCAAATACTGTTCAATGACGGCTTTTACGACGTTATGGATATCAAAATTCCTAAAGGCTCGCTGCTTCTGCCGCAAAAACCGGCTGCACTTTCGGGCCGCACACATGCGCTCGCCCGGGTATGTGATGTGCTGAACGGCCTCTTCGGCCAGGGCAATCCGGATTATCTCTGCGCCGCTGGATTCTCCGCTAGCCCGCACTTTTTCTTTTCCGGCCACAACGAATATGGCGAGTGGTTTCAGCAATATCAGATCGGCTTCGGCGGTATCGCAGGCAAGCCGTCAGGCGATGGCGCCGATGGCCACGCCATGTTTCCGGATTTCATGAATGTTCCGAATGAATTCGTTGAGGCGATGTATCCACTCAGGATCGAGATATACCAGGCGATACCTGATACCGGTGGCGCCGGACTGCACCGCGGCGGCAATGGCATCCACACCGGCTACCGCTTTCTGCGCGAAGGCCAGGTGTCGATCCATGACGACCGCTGGCTGACCCATCCGTGGGGCGTCAAGGGCGGCCTGCCGGGCGCGCGCAGCTCCAAGATCCTCGAAAGAGCGGACGGCTCGCGCACCGTGCTGCCGGCAAAATGCGACCGCATCAAAGTGGCGCCGGGCGACATCCTGCATTTCCGCACCTGGGGCGGCGGCGGCTGGGGCGACCCCTTCGCGCGCCCGGTGGAAAAGGTGCTTTACGATGTCGAAGGCGGCCTGGCGACAATTGCGGGCGCCCGGCGCTACGGCGTCGTCATCACCGAGAAGGACGGCATGTTCAGCGTCGATGCGGCGGGCACGGAAGCGCTCCGCGAAGAACTGCGCGCGGCGCGCGGCAACGACATTCCGCTGTTCGACAAGGGCGGCACCTTGTCCGAACTGATCGAACGCTGCGAACAAGACACCGGTCTCGCACCGCCGGCACCGCCGGTGTTCCCAACCTGGGTGCAGAAGGATCAAGCGGCGGAATAGATCTGCCGCCCAGAAACATAAGGACAAGAAACGATGCGAATCTGCACCTGGAATGTGAATTCCGTGCGCATTCATGTGGGCCATGTCGAACGGCTGCTTGAAGAACAACAGCCCGACCTGCTGTGCCTACAGGAAATCAAAGTGGTGAACGAATTGTTCCCGTCCGGGCTCGGCGAGGCGCTCGGCTACAATCACCGGCTGATCCACGGGCAGAAGGCCTATCACGGCGTCGCCATTCTCTCGCGCTTGCCGCTCATAGCATCCGAAACGCGCCATTGGTGCGGCAAGGAGGATGCGCGCCACGCCTGGGTGACGGTTGAAGCCGGAGACGGAAAGCCGCTTGAGCTACATAATTTTTACGTGCCTTCTGGCGGCGATGTCCCGGACCCGGAGGAGAACGAAAAATTTGCCCACAAGCTGCAATTTCTTGACGAGATGGCGGCGTGGTTCGCGGAGCGGCGCAAGAAATCGAACCGCTTCGTGCTGGTCGGCGATCTCAACGTGGCGCCGTTGGAAAGCGACGTCTGGTCGCACAAACAGCTCTTAAAAGTCGTCAGCCACACGCCGGTCGAAGTGGAAGCGTTGACGCGGGTTTACGACTCGCATGATTGGGTCGACGCCGTGCGCAATTTTATTCCGGCGGAGCAACCGCTATTTTCCTGGTGGAGCTACCGCGCGCGCGATTGGGAACTGTCGGACCGCGGCCGGCGGCTCGACCATATCTGGGTGACGCCGGCTTTGAAAAGCGCCCTCGGAGCAGCCGAAGTGGTCAAGGCGGTGCGCGGCTGGGAAAAGCCGTCCGACCACGCGCCGGTCATTGTCGAGCTGGATTTATAGGGTTAATGAATTTCGCCGGCTTCGGCGAGCGCCTTTTCAATCAGCGCGACGGAAAAATCGCCGCTCTTGCAGGCGTCCAATATCGGCTTTTCGCGCCGCATGCAGAGCTCGGCGGCCGCCGGCACGTCGCGCGCCACCTCATGCGGGATAATCACCGCGCCGTGACGGTCGGCGTGGACGAGATCGCCGGAGCGCGTCACCATGCCGTGTACGTTGACTTCGCCGCCGCAATCCACCAACTGCACCCAGGCATGCGACGGGCCGACCGAGCCGGAGATCAGCTGAAAACCCTCGGCGATCATATCGAGATCGCGCACCGAGCCCGAAGTGACAACGCCGAGCGCGCCGAGTGCCTGGTGCACGTTGGAATGCACTTCGCCCCACCATGAGCCGTAACCAGGCGTGGTATCGATATCCTCGATCACCATCACCGTCGGGCCGGCGCCGGCATCGATATAGCGGTAATAAGCGAGGCGGGCTGCGGTCTGATCCTCGTTGCCGGCCGAGGGCGGCGTCGCGGCGCGAATCCGCGCGGTGCGGGCATAGCCAACGATCGGCGGCAGTTCGGGAAAGGCGCAATGCAAATGGCGCACCGTGAAGCCGCGCGCGCGCCGCTCGGGCGACACAATTTCCAACGCGTTGCAGATTGTGGGTGTGTCGATCTCTCGTAAGCGCGATAATTCCTGATCATTGAGCGGTGTATCGGTCAAGGGACGAGCCTCTCTGGTTCACAATTGTTCTTTGAACGAGATATATAACGCGCCCTGAAGAGCAAGGATAGAAAGCGTGGCGGAAAAATTAAAAATGGGCGTGGCCGGCGTGGGCCATTTCGGTAAATTCCATGCCGCCAAGATCGCGGCATCGCCCGCCGCCGACCTGGTGGCGGTGGCCGACAGCGACGGCGAACGGGCGCGCGACGTGGCGGCGCTCTACGGTGTATCCGGCTTTGCCGATCCGCGCGACATGGCCGGGCTTATCGACGCCGTCACCATCGCCGTACCGACGAAGGCGCATTTCGAGGTGGCGCAATGTTTTCTCGACGCCGGCGTTCATGTGCTGCTCGAAAAACCCATCACCGACAATCTCGATGACGCCAGGCGGCTGGTGGCGCTGGCGGAAGAAAAGAACCTGGTCTTGCAAATCGGCCATTTGCCGCGCTTCTCCGGCGCCGCCGAATTTCTCCGCCGCCACCTCGACAATCCGCTGTTTATCGAGAGTCTGCGTATCGCGCCGTTCAAGCCGCGCGGCACCGATGTCAGCGTGGTTCTCGACCTGATGATTCACGATCTCGATTTTATCCTCTCCCTGGTGCGGGTGCCGATCGCCTCTATTGACGCTGCCGGCGCGCCGGTTTTTTCGGACTCGGAAGATATCGCCAATGCCCGGGTCAAATTCGAGAACGGCTGCATCGCCAACATCACCGCGAGCCGCATCAGCCTCAAGACCGAGCGCCAGATGCGCATCTTCCAGGCCGACGCCTACATCGCCGTCGATTTCGACAAACGCAAGACGCGCATCGTCGGCAAGAAAAACGCCGGCCCCATCGCCGGCATTAACGACGTCCAAATGGAAGAAGAGAGCTATGAGGAAGTGGACGAGCTGGAGCGCGAGATCGAAGCTTTCATCGCCGCGGTCCAGGGCGGCACCCCGCCGGTGGTGAGCGGCCAAGACGGTCTCAGGGCCCTCGAAGCCGCCCTCAGCGTCACCGACAGCCTCAGCGCCAATTGGGATATTGTGCAGGCGGCGGCGCGCGACGGCTAAAGGAGAGTCAGTGGCGCGCGGCACTCGAATTTGGGCGCTGTCAAACTTGATCGCTTGGGCCAGGTCCTTCCACTTGAATTGCGCCTGAATTTATTGGCCGTTCTATCTTAAGGGTGTGCAACGCGCCACGCCCTTTGATTTCTTTCGCCGTTGCGACGGCTCGGACAGTACCGCAGGACCCTCGCACTTTCGCTTGACCTTCCGGCTACTGGAATCACTATGTTGTCGGAATGAAGCGTGACGTTATCGATATCGTGCCGCCGGTCCGGCGAAAATCGGCCGGGTTGCTTCGCCTGAGTGTGCGGGTTGCCATGGCGCTGGCGTTGGCAATCGCAATTTTTGTCGGGCCCTCTCACGTTAGCGCCGGGGCGCCGGAATCGAACGGCGCGGCATCGGCGGCGCAGCACCATCATGGCGACCATGGCGATAATTCCGACGCCGGCCATGAACCGCCGGAAACTGTTGGCACGGTTTACTGCAATGCACTGACGCCCAACCACGCCAGCCATGCCCAGAATGGCGACGATGTGTGCGAGAGCCACCGCGTTATGTCCTCGGCCCTGACGGCGACGAGTTTCGATATGGCGCGCTATTACGTGCTTCTCAGTGCACACCTGACCGACGCGCACCGGCCCTTGAGCCATTCGCCCGAGGGTCTCACAGAACCTCCTCGATCCGCCTAAGGCGGAAATTTCCGTTTCACCCTGAATGACGGGCTTCGACCGTGAAGCCCCCTGCAGCTTGCCATGACGCGCGAACGCCTTGGTGGCCAGGACGGATCATAGGCGAGGAGTGACCATGAACGACGAGAAAGCATTGCCGCGTCGGCCCGAGGAACCCGAGGGCGACGCACCACCACGCGGCCCGACGCGCCGCGCGCTGCTGCGCTCGGCAGCAGCGGCGGCCACCGGCGGCGC
>PTKB01000131.1 GCA_002937555.1 Alphaproteobacteria bacterium MarineAlpha10_Bin2
TGAGCCAAGACGCGTGGATCGAAACTGTCGCGGCCGACATGATCCGCAGTGGCGACCACGTGCTGCTCGATCACGCGCACCATGGCCGCCCGTCGCACGGCGTAATCCGCCTCATCCTCGGCCTGCACCAGGCGTATCGGCACCGCGACGGCGATCGCCGCCAACAGCAATAAAATGCTCGGGGTAAAAATGGCGCGCATGGCTTGTTCCACAACGGCCAGCCTTCGCCGCTCAGCCCAATTCGGCCAAGCCTTTGAAAAAAATGGAGCGGGTGATGAGATTCGAACTCACGACTTCAACCTTGGCAAGGTTGCGCTCTACCCCTGAGCTACACCCGCGTCCCAGCCTTCACGGCTGCCTGGGATATTACGTCATGCGCCGGGTCATTCAAGCCCCGTATCGCATTTCGATGGTATCATAGCAGCATGCCGATTCGTTAACCGTTGTGAATGTTTTGAATCATGCCTGCCAACAGTGAGCAGTTGTTCAACCGGTTTTGCGAACTGGGTATCTGTTACGAGACGCATAGCCACCCGGCCGTGTTCACGGTCGAAGAGGCGCAGCTCCACTGCAGCCATCTGCCGGGCGCCCATTGCAAAAATCTTTTTCTTAAGGACAAGAAGGGCCAGCTTTGGCTCGCTGTTATGTTGGACCGTCGCGAAGTGGAAATCAAAGCGCTACAGAAGGCGATGGGCGCGGCGCGTCTTTCCTTCGGCAAGGCCGAGTTGCTGCACGAGGTGCTCGGCGTCATCCCCGGTGCAGTTACGCCATTCGGCCTGATAAACGACACCGGCCAACGGGTGCGGGTCTTCCTCGACGCCGAGATGATGGCCGCTGAATTGGTTAATTTTCACCCCCTCAGAAACGACGCCACGACTGCGATGGCGCCGGCAGACCTGCGCCGTTTTATTGCGTCTTGCGGCCGTGACGCGGAGGACCTGGAATTCCCGCTTGGCGGAGAAACCGGGCCGTAATTGCGTCTCCGATCAAATAGCGCTAACAAACGGGACGGCGGACTTAATGGAGCAGGAATGGACGAGTTAATTGGACAGGAAGCGGGCGCGCCGGGCGCGGTCGTGGATAGCACCACCCAGACTTTCACCGCCGATGTCATCGACGCATCGATGGAGCAGCCCGTCATCGTCGATTTTTGGGCGCCCTGGTGCGAGCCCTGCAAGACCCTCGGCCCGACCCTGGAAAAAATCGTCAATGCGGCCCAGGGCAAAGTCAAGCTGGTCAAGGTCGACATCGACCAAAACCAGGAGATCGCCATGCAGATGCGCATTCAATCCATCCCTGCCGTGTTCGCCTTCAAGAACGGCCAGCCGGTGGATGGCTTTGTCGGCGCGCAGTCCGAAAGCCAGGTGAAGAGTTTTGTCGAGCGCCTCACCGGGCCGATCGGCCCGACGCCGGTCGAGCAAGCGATGGAGCAGGCGCAGAAGGCCTTGGACGAAGAGGATTTCAACAGCGCCTCCAATATCTACAGCCAGGTCCTCAAACATGCGCCGGACGAAGCCGCCGCCGTGGCTGGCATGGCGCGCAGCTTATTGGGTATGGGAGACGCAGCCGGCGCGCGCGAGGTTCTGGACGCGGTGGATGATAAACTCGCCGCCCATGCCGACATCGAAGGCGCCCGCGCGGCGCTGGAGTTGGCCGAGCGCTCAGAGGAATCCGGCGATGAGACGGAGTTGCGCACCCGTCTCGAAGCGGACGAAAACGATCACCAAGCGCGATACGATCTCGCAATGGCGCATTACGCCCAGGCGCGCAACGAGGAAGCGATCGACGAATTGCTGGAGATCGTCAAGCGCGCGCGCAGTTGGAACGAAGAGGCGGCGCGCGAGATGCTGCTGCAAATATTCGAAGCCTTGGGCCCGACGCACGAACTCACGGTTGCCGGCCGGCGCAAACTTTCTTCGATCCTGTTTTCCTGACCGGCGCGCGGCAGAGGAAACACACGGCATGGGCCAGGAATTAAATCAATGGACGGCGGAAGAGCTGCCGGCGGTGATTCCGATCTTTCCGCTTGCCGGCGTGTTGCTGCTGCCCGGCGGGCGTCTGCCGCTCAACATATTCGAGCCGCGCTATCTTGAGATGACCCAGGACGCCATGGCGTCGCAGCGTATTATCGGCATGATCCAGCCGGCCGACCCCTTTAGCCGCGACTTCGAGCCGGAAACATATCACACCGGTTGCGCCGGCCTGATTTCGGAATTCGAAGAGACCGCGGACAACCGGATTTTGATTACCCTCACCGGGGTGTGCCGCTTCGACGTGGCGAATGAACTTCCCCGCGAGGGGCTGCCGTATCGCCGCGTCGCCGCACGCTATCAATCCTTTGCCTGCGATTTGATCCGGGGAAATGCCATTGCACTGGACGGCGACCTCCTGATCTCGGCGCTTAAGAAATTTTTCGACGCGCGCGGCATGAGTGCCGATTGGTCGGCGATAGACGAATTGTGCAACGAGGATCTGATGACCAACTTCGCCATGGCGTGCCCATTCGGGCCGAGCGAGAAACAGGCGCTCCTGGAATGCCGCGAGACAAATGAGCGCAGCGCCATGTTTCAGGCGCTTCTGGAAATGGCGGCGCATGAGCGCGACGGAATGGAGGGGGCCACCGCCCCGCAATAAATGATGATGTCTGTACAGCCGGAGAATGGGACATGAACGACACAAGTGCCGGGGTAGACCCCAAGCTCCTGGAGATCCTTGTCTGCCCGGTCACCAAGGAGCCGCTCGTATACGATGCAGCGGCGCAGGAGTTGATCAGCGAAAAAGCCAAGCTCGCCTATCCTATCCGCGACGGCATTCCGATCATGCTGCCGGACGAAGCGCGGCCGATCGATAGCGATTGAGCGGTAGCGGTATGGCTTCGCCTCACGAGACCGTCCACTGGCCGACGGAGATCCGCTACAAGAGCGCCGAGAAAGCGCTGGAAGTCGATTTCGACGACGGCGAGTGCTTTCATTTTCCGGCCGAGCTCCTGCGCGTCGAATCGCCCTCGGCGGAGGTCATGGGACACGGCGAAGGCAAGACCATCATTGCCGGCCGGCGCCATGTCGGAATCATGGAAATCGAGCCGGTCGGAAACTACGCGGTGCGCATCCGCTTTGACGATATGCATGATACCGGCATCTATTCCTGGTCTTACTTACGCTATCTCGGCGACGGGCAGCAGGAGATTTGGGCGACCTATCTGGCCGCCTTGGAAGAGAAAGGGCTGAGCCGCGATCCTTGAATAGCGGTTCTACGCCTAGCTGAGAAAAGTCTCGACCACGGCGTTGAACTTGGCCGGGTTCTCATAAAACATGAAATGCGAGCCGCCTTCGCCAGCATCGAAAATGACGCATTCGGCGCCGGGTATTTGTTCGGCAATCCACTCCTGCGTATGTGCGGGAAAAATACTGGCATGCCCGCCAACGACTAAGGTCGGCAGGCGGATGGTGGGAATCACGTCGTGCCAATCGATTATGGCGAGATGGTAAACCAGGTTGGCGGCGTGGATGCGCGGCAGTTTGATATTTTCGGCGGCGATCCACAGCAAATCTTCTCGCGCCACCTCTGCGGTGAACATGCCGGCGAGGAGATCGGCCGTCGCCTCCGCATCGGTCGCGGTTAACACTTTGTGGTATTGCTCTGCCAGATCGATCGGTCCGGGGAAGAGGCAGTCAAGCGCCTCCCGTTCTTCCTGGGGCCAGCTCGGATTGCCGGTGACGGCCGCCGCCTCGTCGACCAGGATCAGGCGCGACAGGCGTTCCGCGCCGAACAATTCGAGATAGCTCCAGCTCACCGAACAGCCCATGGAATGGCCGAGTAAATCCACGTCATGGAGATTGAGCGCGATCAACACTTCGCGCAGGTCCGCCGCCAGCCGGCTGATGCGGTAGCCGCCCGCCGGCTTGTCCGATTCGCCGTGGCCGCGCAGGTCGAGGGCGATCACCCGCCGCCCCTCGGCCAGGGCGCTCACTTGATGTTTGAATTCGGCCGCGCTCTGCGACCAGCCGGGCAGCATCACCAGCGGCTTGCCTTCCCCGGCCTCGAGATAGCTGAGCGTCAGGCCGCCGGATATGGTGACCGAGTTACGCGCAACCGGCATCGCGGCTCGTTGGCTTAAGAATCGGCCAGGGCTTCAGCGCGCGCGTCGGAGGATTCGCTGTTGCCGCTGCCGGGCACGCAGCCGCCGCAGACGGCCAGCGTCTGGGCGGTGATGAAACGGCCGCGCGCGCTGGCCAGGAACACCGCCATGTCACCGATCGAATCGGGGGTCAACAGCGCGCCCAGCATATTGCCGCGCATGTTGCCGTCGTAGAGCGCCTGGTAGGGAGCGCCGGCGGCGGCGGCCATGCCCTTGTGCAGCTGTTGCGCCATCTTGGTCTCGACCCAGCCCGGCGCGATGGTGTTGACGCGCACGCCGTGCGCGCCGAGCTCGTCCGCCAGACAATGCATGAACGCGTTCAGGCCATTTTTCGACGCCGCATAGGCGCCCCACCCGGCGGCGTGCGCATCCGCCGCAATCGACGAAATGAAAATCACCGAGGCATCGGCGCCAGACTCAACCAGCGCCGGATAGAGGGCGCGGGATATCAGAAACGGCGCCGTCAGATTGGTGGCGAGGATCGACTTCCAGGTTTCGGGCGTCATGTCCGGCGTTTCCTGCAAGCTGCAGATGCCGGCATTGTTGATGAGGATATCGAGCCCGCCGAGGGCGTCCAACACGCCGGCGCACATAACGTCGATGGCGTCTTCGTCGGTCAGGTCGGCGAGAGCTGGAACCGCGCTGCCGCCGGCGCCCTCTATGGCACCGAGCGTGGCGGCGATGCGCGCCTCGTTGCGGCCATGTACGGCGACCGCAGCGCCCTCACGCGCCAGCGCTTCAGCGACTGCGCGGCCGATGCCGTCTCCGGCGCCGGTCACGAGCGCCCGTTTGCCGTTCAGCGACGTGTCCATGACCGGGCTACCGCACTCCGAAGCGGTTATGCCGGCTTTTCTCGAAATATTGTTGGTGATAATCCTCGGCCGGCCAATAGTCGCCGGCCTGGACGATCTCCGTCACCACCTTGTGGGCGTCCGAAAGCTTGGCGCGCGATGCTTCTGCCGCTTCCTGCTGCGCCGGCCCATGGGCAAACACCGCCGAGCGGTATTGGGTACCGATATCGGGCCCTTGGCGATTCAATTGGCTGGGGTCGTGGGATTGCCAGAATATATCGAGCAATTCCTCATAGCTGATGCGCTCCGGGTCGTACTCGACCTGGACCACCTCGGCATGGCCGGTGCGCCCGGTGCACACCTGCTCATATCTCGGATTTGCGGTCTCGCCTCCCATATAGCCGACCGAAGTGGAAACCACGCCGTCAACCTGGCGAAAGACATATTCGGGTTTCCAAAAACACCCGGCGCCGAATGTCGCTTTCTCGCTCATGACAATGTTCCTTCCGTTCCCGAACTGAATTTATAGCCATTCCCGCTCGACGCCGCGAGCCTGCTGTTGGGCGGCGCGTGCGGCTATAGCGGCTCGCCGCGCGCGAGACGCGGCAGTTCGCCGACCACGCCCATGGCGTGGCGCATGAAGAGACGCTTCAAGCGCGGTGTGCGGTTGACCGCGGCGAGGCCGAGGTCGCGCGCCAAACGCACAGGCGCGATGTCATTCGAGAACAGGCGGTTGAGACCGTCGGTGACGGCGATCAGCGCCAGCGCGTCGAAGCGCCGCCATTGTTGATAACGGGCGAGCAGGTCGGGAGCGCCGATATCGAGGCCGAGGCGGTGGCGGTCGACGATCAGTTCGGCCAGCGCCGCCGCGTCGCGAATGCCGAGATTGAAGCCCTGGCCGGCGAGCGGATGGATGGCGTGCGCCGCATCGCCGGCCAGCGCCAAACGCGCGCCGGTGTAGCGGTTGGCGTGGGTGAGCGCGATCGGATAGCTCCAGCGCGGGCCGGTGACTTCCAAGGCGCCAAGAAAATCGCCGAAACGCGACGCCAGTTCGGCATGGAATTCGCTATCGCCGAGGCCCAGCAAATCCGGCGCCAGGCTGTTCTTTTCGGTCCACACGATAGAAGACCGCCCTTCCGTCATTGGCAGGATGGCGAACGGGCCGGCGGGCAAAAAGCGCTCATGGGCGATGCCGCGGTGCGGGCGCGCGTGACGCACGGTGCAGACGATACCGGTCTGGGCGTAGGACCAATCCATCGTGCGGATGCCGGCGGCTTGGCGCAGACGCGAGCGCCGGCCGTCGGCGGCCACGGCGAGGCGCACGGATATGCGCCGGCCATCGGCGAGGCGGGCGGTGATGCGCTCGTCTTGGGGCGTAAATTCGGTGACCGAAACCGGCGCCAGATGGCGCAGTTTGGCGCAGCCCGCGACGGCGTCCAACAGCGCGGTGCGGGTGACGCGGTTCTCGACGATCCAGCCGAGCGGGTCATCGCCGACGTCACGATGGTCATAATGCAAAAACAGCGGCGCGTCGCCGTCAGAAACGCGAATTTCCAATATCGGCTCGGCGTCGACGGCCATGCCGTTCCACACGCCGATGCCGTCGAGGACACGTTTCGAGCCATAGGCAATGGAGCAAACGCGTCCGTCGAACGCGGCGCTTCGCGTATGCGCCGGGTCTTCGCCATCCATCACCACCGTATCGAGCCCGGCGCGCGCCAACGCGACGCCGAGGCTAAGCCCGACCAGGCCGCCGCCGGCTATCGCCACATCGGCTGAAATTTGCCCGTCCGCTGTCATCTGCCTAAACTCGCCGCCGCTCGCATGAATACAGCATAGCGCAGGGGACGGAGAACCATAAGCGACATGACGACGCATTGGCATGAGATGAGCGCCCTCTCCTTGGGCGAGAGCATCGGGCGCGGCGACATCGACCCGAGCGAGCTGTGCGAGTATTTTCTCGAGCGTATCGAGCGCTTCGACACAAAGCAGGATATCTATCTTCGCACCACGCCCGAGCGCGCCCGCGCCGAAGCCGCCGCCGCCGCAGAACGGGCCCGTGCGGGTCTGCGTCTCAGCCCGCTCGACGGTGTGCCGGTCTCGTGGAAAGACCTGTTCGATACCGCCGGCGATGTCACCGGCCATGGCGCAAAAGTGCTGCAGGAGCGGATCGCCGAAAAGGACGCCACCGTGGTTGCGCGCGCCACCCTGGCCGGCCTGGTGTGCCTCGGCAAAACCAATCAGACCGAATTCGCGTTTTCGATTCTCGGCATCAATCCCAATTACGGTACACCGGCCAATCCGTTTGACGACGACGTGGCGCGGCTGCCCGGCGGCTCGACCTCGGGCGGTGCGGTTTCGGTGGCGCGCGGGCTGGCGACGGCGGCCATCGGCTCGGATACCGGCGGCTCGGTCAGGGTGCCATCGGCGTGGAATGGGTTGGTCGGGCTGAAGACTAGTTTCGGCTTGCTGCCATTGGACGGGGTGCTCGGCCTGGAGTCCAATCCCGCAGCTCTGGGTTTCACCAACGCGCCGGAGCTTGCCCTGCGCTACACGGAGCACGGGAAGAAGATCGGAAGCGGGGGTGGGCTTTTCGTCGGGACGAAATTATTCGGTCCGCTTGGAGCACAGGTGATCCAGGCCTTTACTTCATTGACG
>PTKB01000132.1 GCA_002937555.1 Alphaproteobacteria bacterium MarineAlpha10_Bin2
AAGGCCAAGTCAGCTTAGATGATTATGGTGCGGAAGGGCCTTTCGGCGATCACACAGGCTATTACAACGCGGTCGAAGATTTCCCGCGCTTCACCGCCTCCGCTATCACCATGCGCCGGGAACCGATATACCTCTCGACCTTTACCGGGCGCCCGCCGGACGAGCCCAGCATTCTCGGCCAAGCATTGAACGAAGTCTTCGTACCGCTTCTGGTGCAGCAATTTCCGGAGATCGTCGATTTTTGGCTGCCACCTGAAGCCTGCAGTTACCGCATCGCCGTGGTATCCATCAACAAAGCCTATCCGGGTCATGCCAAGCGCGTGATGATGGGCGTGTGGTCCTATTTGCGCCAGTTCATGTATACGAAATGGATCATTGTGGTGGACGCGGATATCGATGCGCGCGACTGGAAGGATGTGATGTGGGCGGTCTCCACGCGCATGGACCCGGCGCGCGATATTACGTTGGTTGAAAATACGCCGATCGATTATCTCGATTTCGCTTCGCCCGAGGCCGGCCTGGGTTCCAAGATAGGCCTCGACGCCACAAACAAGCTGGCGCCCGAGACCAAACGCGAATGGGGCCAGAAGATTCGCATGAGCGATGAAATTATCGAGACCGTAACTCGCAAATGGCCGGAGTACGGCCTCCCCGGCTCCGGCAAGTCGATCTGGAAGTGACGCCAACAACACCGCCGAGCCAGCCTTTGGCGGTAGCCGCGCGGCTGCTGAATGAAGGTCAGCCGGAGGATGCGGCGCGCCTTTGCCTTAAGTTCGTGAGTGAAATGCCCGAAGCCACCGCGGCATGGCGCATTTTGGGTAACGCACGCGTGGTGCAAATGCGCTACCCAGACGCCATCAGGTGTTATCGGCGTGTGCTGGATTTGGCGCCGGAATCCGCCGAAGCGAACAACAATCTCGGCGCCGCGCACCAGCTTCAGGGTGAATCGAAGCGCGCCGCCGATTGTTTCCACCGCGCCATTGCGCTCAAATCAAACTATGCCCAAGCCCACTGCAATCTCGGTGTCGCGCTGAGAAAACTTGGCCGCCTCGACGACGCCATTGCCTGTCAGCATCGCGCCATTGAAATTGCGCCCGACTATGCCAAGGCCCATTACAATTTGGGCAACGCCCTCAAAGAAGGTTCGGAAAGGGACGCGTCGATCCATGCCTACCGAAAGGCGATTGCGCATGACCCCGGCCATGCCGAAGCACACAACAATCTCGGAACGGTCTTGGAGGGCCAGGGCCATACGGCGCAAGCACTTGGCGAATTTTCCCGCGCCATGACATTGGACGACACTTATGTGGAAGCGCACTACAATCACGCCCTCTTGCACTGTTTTCAGGCGGGTGACCCCGCTATAGACAAGCTCCTCCAACTCGACAGTCAAGAAAGCGAAAACCGGCGCAACAAAAACCGCCTCGCGTTCGCGCTCGCCAAAGCGAGAGCCGATCTAGGCGAATATGACGCCGCGTTCGCGCATTATGTGCAAGCCAATGCCGTGCGGCGGCAGCGTTCAAATTACGACAAGTCGGCGATGGAGCAGGAAGTTAAGACATCATCGCCGCTAGTAAAAATAGTCCAAAGATCGTTCCGCCGGCAGAAGCGGAAAGCGCACCCGTTCCGGTTTTCATCCTTGGCCTATCGCGCAGCGGAAAAAGCCTGGTCGAATCATTGCTCGCCAGCCATGCCGATGTCTTTGCCGCCGGCGAGAGCGAGCACTGGCAACGTCTTCGACGCGACGCCATGCAAAATGGGTCGAATCAGGTCACACCGGCGCACCTTGGCGCGGCATACCGCAAAGAGATGCGCCGCCTCGCGGGAAAGGCGAAGTTTTTTATGAGCACGCTCGACACCAACATACTCTCGCTCGCCGATATCACTGCTGCTCTACCCGAAGCGCGCTTTGTCCTTTGCCTGCGCGAGCCCCTCGACAATGCGCTCCTAATCTATTTTAAGCGCTACGAGCAGGGCCATGACCATGCCTATGATTTCGAAGACATCGCCCATTTCATGGCCCAGAGGGCGATACTCCAGGCGCATTGGCTCAGCCAATACAGCGATCGGCTCTTGACGCTCGAATATGAGACTCTGGTGCAAGGCGGCGCGTCCCCAGCATCCCATATCGCCGCACATGTCGGGCTCAAATTCGATTCAGGCGCGACACTGCCGGAATTTCATGAAAATGAGATCGCCGTGTGGAAATGCTATGATAAGCATATAGATCCGCTCCGCTCGGCGCTCGCCCGTATTCGGGGATAGGAATGACACAGAAAACCGCCTTCGTGAGCGGCGCTTCCGGATTTATCGGCGTCAACTTGGTCAAACAGTTGGGGCTTCAGGGCTGGGACGTCACCGCCCTGCACCGGGCCAACTCCGACCTCGCCTATCTATCCCGCTTTCCGGCACAGCGCGTCATCGGCGATATCACAAACGCCGCCTCGCTCGACGCCGTCATGCCCGCGGGCGTGGACGCAGTATTTCACGTCGCCGGCAACGTAAGCTTCGATGCCGCCGGCGACGCGGCTCAAAATAGCGACAATATCGAAGGCACGCGCAACATGGTCGACATCGCGCTCAAGAAGAAGGCGGGACGATTCATCCACACCTCGTCTGGTGCAAGTTGGGGGTTGCAGGACAATATTGAGATTAACGAAGAATCGCCATCCAACGTCGACGAAATTCCGATCAATTATTTCCGCACCAAGAAATTGGCGGAAGAAGCAGCGCTGGCGGGGCTGGAACGGGGCCTCGACGTGGTGGTGGTCAATCCGGCCAATGTCGTGGGACCGTTCGACGGTGTGATCTGGGGGCCGTTCATTCAGGCCGTCGCACGAGGAAAACTCGAGAAAGTGGGAACCGGCGGCGCCGCATTTTGCCATGTGGAAGAAGTGGCGCGCGCCCATATTGCGGCGTACGAGAAGGGCGTTCGCGGCGAGAGATATCTCCTTGCCGGCGCGCAGGCCAGTTTCGCACAAGTAGGCGAGACGGTCGCCGATTTGGTCGGCGGCGAGGCGCCGCACGCCTCGTCCGAACGCGATCCCGGTATGACACCTGAAATGTTCAATCTGATGTCGCTTAATCAGGTGATCGATTGCTCCAAGGCGGTGCGTGAGCTCGGATTCAGACCGGTCGCCCTCAAGACCATGTATGGCGACCTTTGCACCTGGATGCGCGAAGAAGGCCTGCTCGATGCGCAATAGAGCGCTGGCGCGGACCGTCGGGTGACACTATATAAGAACCCGGCAGCCTGTTTCGGCTGCATTGCAAAGATTCCTCACTCACTTCGAACGATAGGGCCGACTGAATGACAGCGAACGGCGATCCGGCTTCTCTGCTCGGCGCATTGTTGGAGAAGGCCAAGAAGGCGGGTGCAGACGATGCGGATGCCGTCATCATGCATGGCATCTCGTTGAGCGCCAGCTATCGCCTCGGCAAGCCCGAAAATCTCGAGCGCTCGGAGGGGCGCGATCTCGGTTTGCGGGTACTGCTGGGCCGCCGCCAGGCGATGGTATCAACCACGGATTTCGCCGACGACGCCCTGGATACGCTCGTCGAACGTGCCATCGCCATGGCGCGCGCGGTGCCTGAAGATCCCTATTGCGGACTTATCGAACCCGACCAGCTGGCGCGCGATTGGCCTGACTTGGAACTTGCCGACGCGCGCGAGCCCGAAGCCGAACAATTGATCGACTGGGCGCGGCGCGCCGAGGAAGCGGCCCGCGCCGTTCCCGGGGTCACGAATTCCGAAGGCGGCGATGCCGGTTGGAGCCGAAGCCGCGCCGCACTTGCGACCAGCAGCGAATTCTCGGGCGGCTATGAAACGTCACGCTTCTCCTTCAGCGTCTCGGTCCTGGCCGGCACCGACACCGGCATGGAGCGGGATTACGATTGGTCTTCCGCCTGCTTCGAGGAAGACCTCGATAGCCCGGAAGAAATTGGCAAGCGCGCGGGCGAACGCGCCACCCGCCGGCTAAATCCACGGAAGGCGGCCTCGGGCGCGGTGCCAGTGGTCTATGATCCACGCGTCTCGGGCGGCCTTATCCGCCACCTCTCGGGCGCCATCTCCGGCGCCTCCGTGGCGCGCGGCACGAGCTTCTTGAAAGATCGCTTGCACCAGCCCGTATTCCAATCCGGCGTCCAAGTAATCGACGATCCCCACCGCAAGCGCGGTTTACGCTCCCGCCCATTCGACGGCGAGGGCGCGCCGACAACCGCGCGCAACATCATCGAAGACGGGGCACTCACCACCTGGATTCTGGATTCGCGCTCCGCACGGCAATTGAAATTACGCTCCACCGGCCATGCCGCGCGTGGAACCGGCGGGCCGCCGGCACCTTCGCCGTCCAACCTCTATCTCGCGCCCGGCCAGTTAAGCCCGCAGGCCTTGATGGCGGATATCGAGAGCGGCATGTACGTGACCGAGTTGATCGGCATGGGTGTCAACGGCGTCACCGGAGACTACAGCCGGGGTGCCTCCGGGTATTGGATCGACAAGGGCGAGATCGCCTGGCCGGTGAGCGAGTTGACCGTCGCCGGCAACTTAAAGGACATGTTCGCCCACCTCACACCGGCCGACGACCTCATATTCCGCCACGGCATCGACGCGCCAACGCTTCGGATTGACGGCATGACCGTCGCCGGCCAGTAAACGATACACAGCGACGTGAGCCCCGATCACGAATTGCTCTTGCGAGCCGTGCGCGAGGCCGGCGCCTGTGCGTTGAAGCGCTTTCAAAAAGAGCAAAAGGTCTGGCGCAAAAGCAAATACCACCCGGTCTGTGAAGCCGATATCGAAACCAACGCGGTCTTGCACGATAGGTTGATGGGCGAACGGCCGGACTATGGCTGGCTGTCTGAAGAATCCGAGGACAACTCAAAGCGGCTCACCTGCCGCAGAGTATGGGTGGTCGACCCAATCGATGGCACCAATAGTTATCTGAAGGGATTGCCGGAATTCGCTGTCTCCGTGGCACTGATAGAAGACGGCGCGGCGCTGATGGGCGCCGTGTTCAATCCGGCGCGCGAGGAACTCTTCGAGGCGGTGAAAGGCGGCGGCGCGCGGCTCAACGGCGACAGTATCGCAGTGAGCGCCTGCACCGAAGTGGCGGCAATGAAAATACTCGCCAGCCGCTCCGAACATCGCGAAGCCGGCTGGCCAGAGCGCTTTCAGACCGACAATGTCCACGCCATGAGTTCCATCGCCTACAAACTTGCCTTGGTTTCCGATGGGCGCTTCGATGCCACCGCGAGCGCGTGGCCCAAGGCCGATTGGGATATCTGTGCCGGATGCCTGCTGGTGGAAGAAGCCGGCGGCGCCATCAGCAGCATTGCCGGCCGCGAACTCGGCTTCAACCAGGAACGCCCCCTCCACCCGACCTGCCTAGCGAGCAACGGCCACTTGCATCAAGCCTTGATCGCGGAACTCAGCGATTGGGCGGAAAAATGAGCCTGGCCGGCGATTGGCCGGAATCGCTCAGCCGTGATATAAATTCCGGTCAGATTCAAGCCCTTATGCCAAAGAGCGGTGGATAGATTCGCTGAAAGCTGACGAACCGGTGTCCAACAAAAGTTCCGAAGTGCGCCCTGCGAGCACGCGCGATCTCGTTCTCAGGCTGGTGCGCGAGCATGTGCGTCCACATTTGCCGCGCCTTTTGTTGGCCGTCTCGTGCATGGCGGTCGCCGCCGGCGGCACGGCGGCGCTGGCCTATCTCATGGAGCCGGTCCTGGATGACGTGTTCATCAACAAGGATCGCGAGATGTTGATCCTGGTGCCGGTCGTCGTCATTTTGGCCACACTTTTGAAGGGCGCGGCGACTTACGGACAAGCGGTGCTGATGGCCTTTGTCGGGCAGCGTATCATTGCCGATTTGCAAACCCGCCTTTTCCGTCATGTCATCCGCTTCGACCTCGCCTTTTTTCACGATACCGCGTCGGGCAAACTGGTCTCGCGCATGACCAACGATATCAACCTCATGCGCAATGCCGTCGCCAATGCGCTCACCGGACTGGTGAAGGATTCGCTGACGCTCGTCTTTCTCGTCGCGGTGATGTTTGAAAAGGATTGGAAACTGGCGCTGTTGGCTTTTGTGGTGTTCCCCATCGCCATTTATCCGATCATCCGAATCGGCCGGCGCATGCGCAAGGTATCGACTTCCGCCCTCGATGAATTGGGGCGCTTTACGGCGCGCCTCAACGAGGCCTTTCAGGGGGCGCGTCATGTCAAGGCGTACAATATGGAAGCCTTTGAATCGGCGCGCACCGAAACGCTGATCGAAAGCGTTTTCCGTCTGATTTACAAGGCACTCAAGACGCGCGCCGCCGCCTCGCCCATCATGGAGACGCTGGGTGGCGTGTTTATCGCGGTGATCATTCTCTATGGCGGCTGGCAAGTCATCGAGGAGGCGCTCACACCGGGCGAGTTTTTCGCCTTCATCACTGCCATGCTGCTCGCCTATCAACCGCTCAAAGCGCTGGCCAACCTCAACACCAATTTGCAGGAAGGGCTCGCCGCGACGGAGCGCGTGTTCGACATTCTCGACCGTCAGCCCGCTATCATCTCGCCGCCGGACGCGCCTGCTCTAGAAGTCAACGGCGGTGAAATTATTTTCGACAAGGTGTCCTTTACCTATGGCACCGGCACGGCGGCGCTGCGCGATATTTCACTCGACGTGCCAGCCGGGCGCACGGTGGCGCTTGTCGGCCCCTCGGGAGCCGGCAAGTCAACCATCCTCAATCTGATCCCGCGTTTCTATGATGCCGAAAGCGGCAGCGTGTCCATCGACGGCATCAATGTCGACGCCGTCGATCTCGCTTCTCTCAGGGACGCCATCGGGCTGGTGAGCCAGGAAACCGTGCTGTTCGACGACAGCGTGCGGGCCAACATCGCCTACGGCCGACCGGCGGCGGATGAAGCGGAATTAATCGCCGCTGCAAAAGGCGCCGGGGCGCACGCCTTCATCGAGCAATTGCCGGACGGCTATGACACCATGATCGGCGAACATGGCGCCAAGATCTCCGGTGGTCAGCGCCAGCGCCTCTCCATCGCCCGCGCCATGCTCAAAGACGCACCCATCCTTCTGCTCGATGAAGCGACTTCAGCGCTCGATCCCGAAACGGAGCGTCAAATTCAGCAGTCACTCCGCCAACTGATGCAAGGGCGGACCACGTTGGTCATCGCCCACCGGCTAACCACCGTACTGGAAGCCGACATCATCCATTTCATCAAGGACGGGAACGTTGTCGAATCGGGGTCGCATCGTTCGCTGATGGCCAAGGACGGCGCCTATGCACGGCTCTATTCACTTGAGCTGGTGCCGGCCGACGAATTGGGCGAAGCGAGCGCCGACGGCGCGGCCGACTGATTGTGCGCCCGTATCATCGCTCCTCGGTATGAAGCGCCTCTTCCGCTCTTGGGCATTCCAGGCGCTGCTTTGTTGGCTTGCAGCAAATTACATCCGCTTTGTCTATGTCACCAGCCGCTGGCGCGAAGAGGGACGTGAGCCGGCGCATGAGCTGATGCAGGGCGGTCGTCCCTTTATCGCCGCCTTTTGGCACGGCCGATTGCTCATGGCG
>PTKB01000133.1 GCA_002937555.1 Alphaproteobacteria bacterium MarineAlpha10_Bin2
TCGGCGCGCGACGGGCAAACCAAGACGTCCGCCGCCGCCAACAGCGCCGCGACATCCTCGCGCCAGCCGAGGAAGCGGACGCGCTCCGCCACGCCGAGGCTTTGTGCCAGGGTTTGCAATTCCGCTTTGAGCGGCCCGTCGCCGGCGATCCATGCATAGGTTTCCGGCAATTCGCTGAGAGCGCGGAGCAGAAGGTCGAACGCCTTGTTGACGTGGAGGCGGCCGAGCGCCAGCACGAGCGGTGCGCGATCCGGCGTTTCCAGATCGCTGCGCGCGACGGCGGGCGCCGGCTCGGCGGAGACAAAATTGGGAATGTAACGGCTGTCCGCCGCCGGCCAGCCATTGTCCTGGAGGTAGCGCACGATACCTTCGGTATTGCCGATCAGTTGATCACAGGAGCGGTAATATTTGAGATTGTAATAGCCGCCCAAGCGGGCGACATGGGTAAAAGTCTGGCCGCTGACGCGGGTTGGGCATAGGTGGCTTGCACGGCTCATCCAGGTCAGAACCACATGCGGCGAGAACGTCTTGATCTCGCGGGCGAAGGCGCGCCGCGTGGTGAAATCCGTCCAACCGCCGAAAGGAAGCGCGACAGGTTGAAGTCCGCCGTCGCTGAGGGCCGCCGCCCAGGGCCGGCCGCTGCGTACGAGAATATGTTGATCCACGCCGGCCCGTTCGAGAGCGAGCGCGAAACGCACGAAAAACGCCTCGGCGCCGCCATGCTCGCTGCCGGCAATCGCCTGCAACAAGCGCAGGCCCGATGCGCCGCCGGTGCTATTCATCGTCGAGTTGGGCCTTGAGGTGCGAGATCAGCGGATAGAGCGCCGCCATGAGGGCGATGGCAAAGCCCCAGCGCCCCTCGCGGTATCCCTTGCGCATGACATAGCATTTGAGAAAGCGCGAGACCGAGCGCCTGAGCGTCCATATCAAAGGCGGCAATTTCTCGCCGTTGGCACGCAAATCCGCCGCCCGGGCATCTGTATAGCGTTGCAGGCGGGAGATCATGTCGGCGAAATCGCGGTCGACATAATGTTTCATCGGCGTGTGCAGCCAGCGCTTGGGTCCCTTTAAGGTGAGCGGCGGATGAATGCGGCTCGACCCCCACATTTTGGCGCCGGGCGTGAACAGGCGGGGCGCCGCCATCACGCCCCACGAGCCGCCCCAGCCATGGCGCACCAGGCGCGAGCCGACATAGTTATCGAACGGCACCAAAAAATAGCCCGGCGCGGCATGAGCGATCGTGCGCCGGATTTCTCGGCCCAACGCCTCCGAAGCGCGTTCATCGGCATCGACTTCGAGGATCCAATCGCCTGTGCAGAGTTCGATTCCGGCATGGCGCCGCGGCCCTTCGAGCGGCCACTCCCCTTCAATCACCCGCGCGCCGAATTTCTCGGCAATCTCTTTGGAGCCATCGCTGCAGCGGTCGAGCACCACGACAATTTCATCGGCAAATGCAAGCGTTTCCAGGCAATCGGCCAATTGCCCGGCCTCGTTATGGACGCAAAGTGCCACCGACAGTTTGGGCGGCAACGGCGCTGTAGGATCAGCGGAACTCATGAACTTCCGCCCGAAACCCGGGCCCATAATTCGCGCGCGCCGCGCTCCGCCATGTCCACGGTCAGGCTCTCCATCAGGCTCCCCGTCGTCCGGTGATCGTAGCCGCGGCCGCCGACTAATTCGTCATAGTCGAGAGCGGTGCGCACGACGGCGCTGTTTGCGCCCCAGGGTGCATAATGCGCTTCCCGGCTCGGCCCGAACAGACCCAGTGTCGGAACGCCGGACGCGGCGGCGATATGCATAAGCCCGGAATCATTGCCGACATAGAAGTCGCAACGGGCGAGCAGGGCGGCGGCGGTGAGAAGGTCGAGCTTGCCGACCAGATCGCAAACTTGCTGCGCCGGAAGCCCGTCGATCGCTGCGGCGGCGGCCCCGCGCTCGGACGCCGCGCCAAGGATGATCACCGCCGCGCCCGGGAGAATTCCGTCCGTAGCCGTCAGTCGCCGAGCCAACTCGGCGAAATTCTCGCCCGGCCATTGCTTGCCGCGCCAATTGGCGGTCGGGCCGAGAGCCAGCGCCGGCCCTTTGGGCAACAAACGATCGGCTTCACTCTCCTGCGCCGCGCCGGTCCAGAGGTGCGGCGCCGGCGTGTCGGGCAGGCGCGCCAGTTGCGCCAACGAAACCAGCCGGTGCACCGCGCTGTTGTTGGGGCGCAGCACCATGCGCCGACGCGCCAATAGACAATAGGAGAGGGCGGAAGCGCGGAGATCGACGACCACATGCCAAAAGCCGGGCCAGCATTGCCACCAGAGCGCCAGCCAATGCAGCCCAAAGCGGCGCTTGTTCAAGGAAATGACACGCCGCACTTGCGGCGTCTCGGCAAACAGGGGCGCCGCAGCGGGGCCGCAAGCGATGGTGATTTCGGCGTCCGGGTATTGTTCGATGAGGTGGGAAAGCAGCGCCGTGGAGAATACCGCGTCGCCGATGCGCGTCGAGGTGATGAAGAGAAGCTTCATCGAAAGATGGTTTCGAACTCGCTTGCCGTTGTATCCCAACTTCTCGAGCGGCCATGACGCCGCGCCACGATGCTGGCGGATTTGAACTCGTCATCGTCGCTCAGCATGCGAATCGCATGATCGGCGAAATCGCTTTCCCCGTCGGTTAGAAATGCCGATTTGTCGCCAATCACCCGCTCCTTGACCGCGCCCATCGGCCGCGCCACCGCCGGCACGCCGACGGCCTGCGATTCGGCCAAGGTAGAGCAATACATTTCTTTGTCCGAGCCGGGATAGAGATGAACCCGGGCGCGGCGGTAAGACTGGGACATATCCCGGTCCCCCGCCGGCGGTTTGATAACGATGCCGTTCTGCTCGGCGGCGATGACCTTGCGGTAAATCTCGTCGAGTTCATCGGGCAAAGTTTCGCCGGCGTCTGCCTTCATGAACGCCGCCGAATAGATGTGCAACTCGGCGTTCGGGACTTTCGGGTAGATCCGGGTCGTCCAGATATCGAGCAGCCAGTCCAACCCATGCTTGGGATGGGTGGTGACGATGGCGGTCGGCACGTCGCTCGGCTCCATGTCTTCGGCTTCGCGGTATTCCTCGCGGACGCCGGGGGAAATATTCCGGAGCGAGGATTCTCCGGTGCCCGTATAGGTCTCCTGATGGGTGCGCCCGAGAAAGACCAGGCGTGCCTCAGTGCGTTTCAGCATGTCCGTGACTTGCGGCTTGTCGAGATATCCCGCCGGGCCGGTGAGCCACAGGATGCGGGCCGTGGTGGCGCGAACGAATTCCAGCAGGCGGGGTTTGCGGAAGGCGATGAGCACTTCCGTGATCGGCGGGCGGCGGCCGTCCCAATCGACCCAGCTAACATTTTCATAGCCCATTGCATTCGGCGTGCGGTTGATGACGCGCACCACATGCCCGGCGCGGGCCAAAGCCGACGGCAAACTGGCGAACGCCTTTTCCGCCCCGCCGAGCGGCTGATAGGCGGGCGTCATCCCGTTATAGGGTATGGAATCATCGACCAGAGTGACCAACATCTTGCGGCCTTATAGCCATCCCCAATCGGCTTGCCAAGCACCCTCGAACGGTGCACCTTGCCAAGCGCCGCAATTCGGCCTAACTCATTGTTGGACAACAAAGTCGTTAACTATATTTGGCGCGTCATGACGGACATTTGTTACATCGAAATGGAGGACCGGGGCGTGCTCGGCGTGGCCGGCGGGGATGCGGCGGAATTCCTCCAGGGGCTGGTCTCCAACGATATTGTGCCCACCGGCGAGGGGCGAGCGGTCTACGCTGCATTGCTCACGCCGCAAGGCAAGTATTTGCATGATTTCATGATCGTGAGCGAGGCGGGTGACTTTCTGCTCGATTGCGAGAGTGCGCGTCTGATGGATTTGGGCCAGCGCTTCGGCGCCTACCGCCTGCGCGCCGATGTCGAATTGTTGGATGCGACGGAGGACTGGCGGGTTATGGCGGTTCTCGGTGAGGGTGCCGCGGCCCAGTTCGGCCTCTCGGAAGCCGGACCCGGGGCATTGGCGCCACTTGAGGGCGGTGGGCTGATATACCGCGATCCGAGGCCGCAAATGCCGGGACTGCGCGCACTTCTCCCGCGCGATGCGGGATTCGCCCAGATGGAGGCGGCCGGAATATCGGCGGGCAACGCGGCGGATTATGAGCGCGCCCGGATAGCCGCCGGCGTCCCCGACGGCAGCCGCGACATGACGATCGGGAAAGCAACTTTGATGGAGTTCGGCTTCGAAGCGCTGAACGGTGTGGATTTCGACAAAGGGTGCTATGTCGGCCAGGAGCTAACGGCGCGGACAAAATACCGCGGCCTGGTGCGCCGGCGCCTCCAGCGGGTCTTCGTCGACGGCGCCCTACCGCCGCCCGGCACGCCCGTCATGGCCGACGGCAAGGAAGCCGGTGAAATTTGCTCAGGTCTGGAAGACCAGGCGCTTGCCCTGTTGCGCCTCGACCGCAGCGCCGAAGCCGAGGCGGCCGGCATCCCATTGACGGCCGGCGAGGCCACACTTCGATTTTCGGAAAACGATCCCGCTTAGAGCGGGTCGATACGCGCTAATCTTCCAGACGCTTGCGGATCTGGTTGAATTCTTCGTGATAGGTCTCAAAGACTTCAAGCAACCGCGGCTCGAAATGCGTCGTCGGGTCCAGGCGGTCGTCTCCCACGGTGAGAATTTTGTACGTCTTTTCGTGGCTGAAGGCCGGTTTGTAGGCGCGCTCCGAGCGCAGCGCGTCATAGATTCGGCGACCGCCAGAATGCGCGCCGAAATGGGGATTTGCTCGCCCTTTAGTCCGTCCGGATAGCCCGAGCCGTTCCATTGCTCATGGTGAGAGCGGGCGATCTCGGCCGCCATCTGCAAGCGGTCGGAACGCTCCAATATTTGGTGACCATAGGTCGTGTGCTGGTTCATCTCGAAGCGTTCGTCTTCGTCGAGGCGCCCGCGCTTGGTCAAGATGGCGGAGTTTACGCTCATTTTGCCGATATCGTGCAGTTGGGCGCTGTAGTGAATCTCTTTGCAAAAAACCTCCGGCATGCCGACCTTCTTGGCCATCAGATAGGCATATTCATTGCAACGGATGATGTGATTGCCGGTGTCTTCGTCATGCACTTCGGCGGCGCGGGCGAGCAGTCGGATCGATACCATGAACGCTGATTCGGTATCTTTATTAAGCTCCTCGATCTGCAATTGCTGCTGGCGCAGAGTCCTGTTCTTGACCCTCAAGTCGATATTTCTTTTGTTAATTTGTTCAAGCATATCAGCGCGTTCTATGACGCGGCCGACAATATGATTGAACGGCAATATCAAATCCGCTTGCTTGTCGTTAAAGGCGACAGGCTCCTTTTTTCGGCCTGAATGGCGGTTGATAAGCTGCACCACGCCGATCACCTTTTGCTGAAAATTGGTCAGCGGGAATGTCAGCATGGAGCGCGAGCGATAGCCTGTCGCCTTGTCGAAGGACTGATCGAAATCAAACGGTACGTTTTTCGGGATCGCGTAGAGATCGTCGATGAGCACCGTTTCGCCGGTCGACGCGACATAGCCGGCAATCGAGGTTGGCACGATGGGAATGCGGAAATCGGCTTTGCTTAGCTTGATCCTGTCATTCTGTATGCTGTTGGCGACCAGCCAATCCTGCTTTCCCGATTTGCGTACGATGAATATCGAACCGGCTTCGGCGCCGGTCATTTGGCGCGCCTTCAGAAGAACACGGTCGAGCAGCTCGCGAACCGTCTGATGGCCCGGTTGCTCGATAAACTCAAGGAATTCGAGAACTGAATCCATATCTCGAAGCCGCTCCCTATTCTGTCCCCGGGCCGGCGAGCCCGTGCGCCTCTAAACTTAATCCGATTCCGGGGCGGATGTTAACGCGGAATTCTGTACAGGCAAAGAAAGGGATTAGTTGACTTTGACTAACTAAATGCGGGCGGCTGCCACGGCGGTTCTCCTGCACCGCATGAAGCTGCTAAATTATTGCCTGGTGATTAGCAGGATTCGGTCCGGGGAGCGGCGAATATGGGAAGAATCGATGGCAAGACGGCCCTCGTCACGGGCGCCTCGGCCGGCATCGGGCGCGCAGTGGCGTTGCGCCTGGCCGAGGAGGGGGCGCGGGTCGCGCTCAGCGGTCTTAACGAAACCGCCGGCCGCAAAGTGCTTTCCGAAATCCACGATGCTGGCGGAGAGGCGATCTATGTGCTGCTCGATGTCACCTCGGAAACGGCCTGGCGGGAAGCTATGGCCGAACTCGAAGAAACATTCGGGCGGCTCGATATTCTCGTCAACAATGCCGGAATCACAATGTCGGGAAAGATCGAGGAAACCGCGCTCGAAGATTGGCGGCGCATCATGGATGTCAATGTGGATGGCGTCTTCCTCGGCACCAAACACGCCATTCCCTTGATGCGCAAAGGCGGCGGCGGCTCGATCGTCAATCTCTCATCGGTGCTCGGCATTACCGGCACGCCGTTGATCTCCGCCTATACCGCGAGCAAGGCAGCCGTCAGGCTGTTCACCAAATGCGCGGCGCTCGAATGCGCGGAAGACGGCATCCGCGTCAACTCCATCCATCCCGCCTTTATTCATACGCCGATGATGGAAGACACCGCCATCCGTCTGCATGGCGACGTCGAAACCGGCAAGGCGGAATTCGGCAAGTTCCATCCCATCGGCCATGTCGGCGAACCCTTGGATATCGCCAACGGCGTGCTCTACCTGGCCTCCGACGAATCCTCCTTCACCACCGGCGCCGAGCTCGTCATCGATGGCGGCTATACGGCGGCCTAACGCCGCGCGCCGGCGTCAATCCGATATCGGAGTTACGAATCCTTCGGCATTCAGTTTGTAGCCCTGGCGTTTCGCATCTTCCAACGTCTTGGCCGGCCATTCGATCGGGCCGGAGTTTTCTCCGTTGATGGCCAGCAGGAGATGCTCGCCTTCGGTGTCGCAGGTGAAACCGCGCATGATGCCGGCAGGGACGGAGATTGTGTCATGCAGGCCAAGGCGCGACTTATGCTCGCCTTCATCGCCCCAATAGATTGTCCACTCGCCGCTCAAAGGCATGAACACTTCGACGCATGGGTGGGAATGAAGCGAGGCGCCTTTGCCCTGTTCGGCGCGGATCATGACGATGTGAAAGTCCTCGGCCTCGGGTATGGCCGGGCGAAGCGCCGGGTCCTCGCAGGGCGCCGGGCCGATGACATGGGCGATCTTGCGCGCATGCTCTGGGAACAAGGTATCCAGGCAGGCGACTTCTCCGAACTTGAGGTCCTTGAAGCGCGTGGTGCGGCCCCGCATTTGGGCTTGCGTGAATTCATTCGAAGGCATGTCGTCTCTCCTCTGTGGATTCAGCTCGCCGCCTGCTTGGCTTCCTGGATGAGCCGCCAGATTTTGTTGGGGCGCAGCGGCAGCTCGTTGATCTCGATGCCGAAGGGCTTAAGTGCATCGCATACGGCGTTGGTCAGCGCGCCCGGC
>PTKB01000134.1 GCA_002937555.1 Alphaproteobacteria bacterium MarineAlpha10_Bin2
CGTCGGAGGCGTGGGCGAGCGGCACGATACCCGCCGCTACCGCTGCCGAGCCGCCGCCGGTCGAGCCGCCGGCGGTGCGCGCCAAATTCCACGGGTTGCCCGTAATGCCGTTGACGATGGATTCCGTGAAGCCCGAGGTGGCGAGCTCGGGCACCGCGCTGCGCCCGATGATGCGCAAGCCCCCGGCCCAGGCGCGCTCTATGTAATAGCTGGTCTCCGCCGGGCGGTGGCCCTGGAACAAGCGGCTGCCTATTTCCTGCAAGCGCCCGGCTTCGGTGGCGCCGACATCCTTGCGCAAGAATGGCACGCCGGGAAATATGCCACTGTCGGCGCCGCGCACGCTCTCTGCATCTTCATAGAATTCGAGGATGGCGTTGAGCTTCGGATTGAGCGCGTCATAAGCCGCCCGGGCGAGAGCCGCCAACTCGGCAGCGGTCACCTCGCCGGCAGCGACGAGCTCACCCAACGCGGTGGCATCGAGCGCGGCGTATTCTTCTAGCTTCATCACGTGTCTCTCTTTTGTTGCCCCTCATGCGTATGAACGGAATTTACCCGGGAAGTTTGGTGCCGGTCGACAAATAGTGATTTAGCTCGGCTTCCCACTCCTCCATAAAGTTTTGATACCAATCATGGGTAAAGCCTTGCAGGAATTCGTCGCCCGCCGGCCCCAATGAAGTGTGAGTGTATGCAACTTCAGCCAATGTCCCGTTGTCACCGTCGCCAGACAGGGAAATTTCAAGCTTTCCGACGGTTCGCCTCGGCGTGACCATCGCCATTTCGAGGCGAAGCTGTTTCGGCTCGTGGCGGGTGATGATCCAGATCGTATCGTCGGGCGTTCCCGGCGTCGTGAAAACGCAGTCCGCCTCGGCGGCGCCCGAATGGGATCGTACCATCGTCGGATTCCATCCGCGCGCCCAATCCAATTCCCGAACCGGGCAGAGCAGCGGAAAAACCTTTTCGGGCGAGGCGATCAAGGATTGGGTATAGCTGTGCCGAACCCGATTTGGGGATGATACGTTCATACGTGCCCTCCATTTTATTGTGCCCCTCAAACGCCGGGCGGGCGCGTCCGCGCCACCTGACTCCCTGGGGGCTACCTCGTATTAACTCGGGCGCGCGGTCGCGCTTGCCGGAACGCGAAAATGCGTTCCGGTTGGTGGTGCCTTCTGGCTGAGCCTGTGTGGGTTCCCTCAGGTGATCCCTTTGGCGATCTCCAGGATCGCCTGCTCGGTGATATCCACGCAGTGATCGAACTGCTCGCGGGTGGCGGTGTAGGCGGGGGCGAATTCTATTGCCGTGCCCTCTTCGCCGCCGAGTACGCCGAGCTCGGCCATGCGGTTGGCGATGGCTTTTACCGTATCGTCTTTGAACGGCGCTTTCGTCTTCTTGTCGGTGGTGAAATCGACGCAGGTCCACATGCCGAGGCCGCGCACATCGCCGACGATGGGCAATTCGCGCAGGCGCTGCATGCGCTCGAGGAAATAAGCGCCGTTCTCGGCGGCACTCGTGAGGAGATCGCCCTCTTCCAGCATGGCGATGGTCTCGAGCGCCGCGGCACAGCCGCCGGGGTGGCCGTTATAGGTCTGGACATGGACATATTGCGACAGCGCGTCATGCACCTTGGTCGAGACGGTGGAGACGCCAAGCGGGAAATAGCCCGCCGTGATCGCCTTGCCCATCGACATGATGTCGCCATCGATGCCCCAATGCTCCATGGCGAACCATTTGCCGGTGCGCCCGAACCCGGTGATCACCTCGTCGGCGATAAACAGCACGTCGTAGGTGTCGCAAATGGCGCGCACGCGAGCGAAATAATCTTCCGGCGGTATCTGCACGCCGTCGGCCTGCATCACCGGCTCGGCGACGAAGGCGGCGACATATTCCGGCCCTTCATGGAGAATCTGCTGTTCGAGATAATCGGCGCAGAACTCGCTCACCTCGGAGGCGTCCATGCCGAACGGCGTGCGGTAGAGATTTGGCGCTGGGATATGGCTGTAGCCCGGCACGCCGGGCTCGGTGATGTGCCGCGTGCCGAGATAATCGGTGGCGGCGAGCGCGCCCATGGTGGCGCCGTGATAGGCGTTCCATCGGGCGATGATCTTATGCGCGCGCGGCTTCACGCCGTTCAGCAAATGATATTGCTTGGCCGCCTTGAACGACATCTCGTTGGCTTCGGAGCCCGAGCCGGCGAACACACTGGCCGTGAGGGTGCCGGGCGCGAGCTCGGCGATCTTGGCGGCGAGGTTCACGGTTACGTCGACGACGTTGGCGAAAGTGCCGCCGTAATGCAGGCCGACGAGTTGGTCGTAGATCGCCTTGGCGATGCGGTCCTGGCCGTAGCCGAGCGACGAGGCGCGGGTTTGCGTGCTCATCATGTCGAGATAGGTCTTGCCCGCCGCGTCGGTGATCTCGAGGCCCTCCGCCGAGACGAAGATGGTGGCGCCGTCGGAGCGCATTTCGTCCTTGCGCGCGAGCGGGAAGAGATAATGATCGAGCGCGTTTTGCGTGAGCGTGTCGATATTGGGCAATGTCATGGTGCGGCCTCCCTATTCTTTGCGCTGATCTTGTGGCGTCGTTGACTTGCGCGCAAGCGCGACGGTGACGCTATGCTTCACGGGCGCGCGCGACTATTCTCTCATCCACAAAAACAAGAAAAGAAACGCCATGGCCGCCGTCCGCTGGGGAATCTTGAGTTCCTCGAGCTTTGCCGTCGAACATATCATTCCGGCGCTCAAGCAATGCCATGGCCTCGAGCTTTGCGCGGTCTCCAGCCGCAACGGCGATACCGCCCAAGCGCTGGCGGCGAAATTCGGCATCGCGCGCGCCCATGGTTCCTATCAGGCGCTGGTCGACGATCCGGAAATCGACGTGGTGTACAATCCCCTCACCAATGATCTGCATGTGCCGTGGTCGATCAAGGCGCTCGAAGCGGGCAAACATGTGCTGTGCGAAAAGCCGCTCGCCATGAACGCGGCAGAGGCCGAGCAGCTCATCGCGGCGCGGGATAAGGCCGGCCTTCTGGTGCAGGAAGCCTTCGTCATCCGCCACCATCCGCAATGGCGGCGCGTGCGCGAGCTCGTACGCGAAGGGCGTATCGGCACCCTCAAGGCCGCGCAAGGCTGGCTCAGCTACCGGCTCGAGGATGCCGATAATTTCCGCAACAGGCCCGAGATGGGCGGCGGCGGCCTCATGGATATCGGCGTCTATCCGATGGTGACGTCGCGCTATATTTTCGAGGATGAGCCCATGCGCGTGTTTGCCGCTGTCCGCCGCGATGCCGATACCGGCGTCGACTGCCTGGTGAGCGCAATTCTCGATTTTCCGGCCGGTCAGGCCGGCTTCACTTGTTCCACCGAGCTTGCGGTGCAGCAGCATATGGCGTTTTTCGGCAGCCATGGCCGCATCGAGCTTTCCGATCCCTTCGCCCAGGCGCCCGACCGCGTAGCGCGGATTCTCATTGGCGGCGACCGCGGCATCTGGGATCCGGCGGTGGAGGAATATGAGACCTTCGAGCCGCTCAATATGTATGTCAATCAGGCCGAGGAATTCAGCGCCGCGGTACGCGGGGGCAAGCTCGAAATTCCACTCGAAGACGGGCTCGCCAATATGCGCATCCTCGACGCCCTGTTCCGCTCGGGCAAAAGCGGCGCCTGGGAAGCGGTGGCCTAGCCGCGTCGGCAGGCGGACAAGAGGCCGATCAGATGGCTGAGAAAAAGAGCGCCAGCAAGGCGGAACAAATGCTCGAATTGGCCGAGCGCGTTCCGTCGCCGTAAGATATGGCGGCGCTGCAAAAAGGCGCCGAGGCGGTTTACGCCAAACCGTTGTTCTTTATCTGCGGCGCGATAAAATCCGGCACCACCTGGCTGCAGCTGATGTTGGATGCGCATCCGGATATCGCCTGCCGCGGCGAGGGACATCTGCCGAATATGCTGTTGCCGGGCATGGGAAAGGCGCTGCAGAAATACAACAACCAAATCGCTTTCAAAAATAATTCCATCTTCAACGAGATCGAGGGATTTCCACGCTTCGGCGGATCGCACCATTACGCGCTGTTTCGAACGGCGGTGGGCCTTCTATTGGCGCAATATGATGGCGAGGATATCCGCTTTATCGGCGAGAAATCGCCGGACAATGTGCTCGCATTGCCGATCTTGGGCCGCGTTTTTCCGCAGGCGAAGTTTCTTCACCTTATCCGCGACGGGCGCGATGCCGCAATCTCTGGCTGGTTCCACAATTTGCGGGTGTCGAAGGAGTGGGCCGAAAAGGAGTTCGGCAGCCTCAAGGCCTTTGCCGAACATTTCGCCCCTGGCTGGGTCAGAAGTATCAACGCCGGGCGCGACTTCGGCGCGCAATTTCCGGAACGTTATTACGAACTTAGATATGAAGATCTGCTGTCCGACGGTGCGGGCGAACTGCGCGGCGTGTTGAACTATCTCGGCGCACGCGACGGCGAAACGGAAATCGCCAATTGCCTGAATGCGGCCAGTTTCGAAACCCTCGCCAAAGGGCGCGGCGCCGGCGAGGAAGACCGTGGATCCCATTTCCGCAAAGGCGTTCGGGGCGATTGGCGGGAACATTTCGACGATGAAATTCACGCCGCGTTCCGGGCTCGCGCCGGCGCACAATTGACGGCGCTGGGATATGACGACGAAAACTAGCGACGGCAGGGAAGGCGTGTCGCCTGTCCTAAGAATTTTCCCTTGGTTGAAATATAATCCGCGTTTAATTTGCAAACATGCCGGACAATTGGTTGCATGGTTGTACTGATGAATTCGGTTCAACGGTGCCGAGTGCAGAAAATTAGCTGCGATAAAAAATAATGTTTGTTATTTCTTGACATTCCGTATAGGTGAGGTTTGATAAATATCCCTTCTTCAATAAGAGTTTGGACATGGCTAGGAAATCTTCCGGAAAATTTGACGAAAACAGCCTCAACAAGGGCCAATTGCGCAAACTAAATGCGCTGAGGAAATTCCTTGGTGCGGACATTGCCAACAAGGCGTTTGGCGAATGGTATGAGAAACAAGCGAAGAAGCCGGACAGCGCGCCGGTCGACGCCAACGCCGCGCTGATCACCAATACGCTGGAGCCTTTGGCCAAGCAGGGAAAACTGCGTATCCCGCGTGGCGGCTATCTCGTGCGCCGCGGCAGAGGCCGGGTGATCGTCGAGCGCGCGCGCCCGTAAGCCCGCGTTCCCGGCGCCGAGGCGCCGTCGCTACGATTTTAAGGCGCCCCTACCGGGCGCCTTTTTTTCGACGGCCGCGGCGGTGTTATTCGAGCCGGTTAAGACCGTCGAATGCGGCGGTTTTGTAACATTCCGCCAAGGTCGGATAGTTGAACACTGAATCGATTAATTATTCGATGGTGCCGCCGAAGCTGAGCACCGTCTGGCCGATATGCACCAGTTCGGAAGCGCCTTCGCCCAAGATTCCGACGCCGAGCAATTTGTGCGATTCGATATCGAACAGCAATTTTAGCATGCCGGTGAGATCGCCCATGATTTGGCCGCGCGCGATCTCGCAATATGTCGCCTTGCCGACTTCATATGGCGTGCCGGACTCAGTAAGCTTGATTTCGTTTTTGCCGACCACCGATATTTCCGGAATGGTGTAGATGCCATAGGGAAAATATTTTGGGAAGCTCTTCACCGCCTCGCCGAAGGCGTGCGCTGCGGCATGGCGGCCCTGTTCCATGCCGGTCGAGGCGAGGCTGGGAAAACCTGCGACATCGCCCACCGCATAGATGTGCGGCACCTTGGTCTGGTAATCCTCGTTGCTCTCGATCATGCCGCGCTCATCTGCGCCGATCCCGGCGGCGGCGAGGTTAAGCTGCTCCGTATTGCCCATGCGCCCTGCGGCATAGAGCGCCTTTTCCGTATTGATGCGTTTGCCGCTCTCGAGATTGATTCGCACCCGCTCGCCGGTGCGGTGCTGGTAGGTCTCCACGCTCGCCACCGCTTCGCCGAGGCGCAGCGTCAGGCGGTTTTGCCGCATGTGATGCACCAGCGTGTCGACCAGCTCGTAATCGATGAACGGCAGCAGGCGGTTGCGCTTGTCGATCAGGGTGACGCGCACGCCGAGGGTGGCGAAAATGGAAGCATATTCGCAGCCGATCACGCCGGCGCCGATGATGGCGATGGTGGCCGGCAGTTTCTCGAGCCCGAGAATGTCGTCGCTGTTGAAGATCATCTGGCCGTCGAATTCCACCGTGTCGGTCCACGGCGCTTGGGTGCCGACGGAAACGACAATCGCCTCGGCGCTGATTTCGCGCCGCCCGCGGTTGCCGCTGAGGTCGAGGCTGAGGGTGTGCGGCCCGCTAAACGAGGCGTGCGCGTTGAACAGTTCGACATGGTTGCGCTGCAATTGATGTTGCGTCACGTCGATCTCGTTCCGGATCACTTTTTCCGCGCGATAGAGGAGGTCGCCCATGGTGATGCCGCGCTTCACAGAATAGTTGGCGCCGTAAACGCTGCGTTCGCGGTATCCCGAGAGGTGCAGCGCCGCTTCACGCAATGTCTTGCTCGGGATCGTGCCGGTGTTAATGCAGGCGCCGCCGATCACCGATTTCATTTCCGTCACCGCCACCCGTTTGCCGAGCTTGGCGGCCTGAATGGCGGCGCGCTGGCCGGCCGGGCCGGAGCCGATGACGAAGAGATCGTAATCATAGCTCTGCGTCTCCGAGCGGCGTGCCGCGGCGCTGTAGATTTCGCTGGTCGCGGTCTCGAAGCTACCGGTATCCAAGGACTGCATAATCATTCCAAACTTTCGTTGCTTGCCGGCCGAGGCCCACTCGGCGGCACAAACCCATTGAAAGTTAAGGTGAATTGGTAAATGAAGCCTTTAGATCGACAGGCGGCGGCGGGGCGCCGTTCGCGCTTGGGCCGCCGGCCCGGCACGAACCCGTCTCCGCCATGTCCAAATTGAACGGTTTGGTGCTAGGTTGGCGCATGTTTATGCACTCAGTTTTATTCAGGCGCGGGACCGTGCTGCTGGCGGCGCTGGCGCTCATCATGCTGCCGGCGCTGACGGCCGCGGCACAGGATATCTCCGGCGCGGCGCGGGTTATCGACGGCGATACCATCGTCATCGACGGTCAAATCGTCGATCTCTACGGCATCGACGCGCCTGAACTGGATTTCAACGGTGTCGAACAGACGTGCCAGAGGGACGGCCAGACATATCGCTGCGCGCTGATCGCCGCCGGCCGGCTGGCCGAAAAAATCGCCGGGCGCACGGTTTCCTGCGAAACCCACGCCACCGACGCCGAGGGCCGGATGCTGGCCTCCTGCTTCATCAAAAAGCGCGAGGATTTGAGCGGCTGGCTGGTCAACAAGGGCTTTGTCGTGGTCGACAGCCGCTACAGCGAAAAATTCACCGATTGGGAGATTTGGAACCAGGCGGCGGGTTCCGGCCTATGGTCGGGGCCGTTCGAGCTGCCTTGGCTGTGGCGGGCGCAAAACGAATAGCGGCCGAAAGGTA
>PTKB01000135.1 GCA_002937555.1 Alphaproteobacteria bacterium MarineAlpha10_Bin2
CCTCGGTCGATGTCAGGAGTGTCGGCGCCGGCGGCGGCTCGCTGGCATGGATCGATTCGGGCGGGTTGTTGCGGGTCGGGCCGGGCAGTGCCGGCGCAGTTCCGGGGCCCGCCTGTTATGGCCGCGGCGGCACCGAGCCGACGGTGACCGATGCCGCCGTGGTGCTCGGCTATATCGATCCCGATTATTTTCTCGACGGGCGCATGCCGCTCGACGTCGACGCCGCGCGAGCGGCGGTCGGCGGTATCGCCGCGGCGCTCGATCTGGCGCTCGACGAGGCGGCGTTTTCGATCATTCGCATCGCCAGTGAAGCGATGATCAAGGCGATCGAGGAAATCACTGTCAATGAGGGCGTCAATCCGCGCGAAAGCATTCTCGTCGCCGGCGGCGGCGCGGCGGGGCTCAACATTCTGCCAATCGCCGAGGCGCTCG
The DNA here is from genome assembly GCA_002937555.1 of Alphaproteobacteria bacterium MarineAlpha10_Bin2. GTDB lineage: Bacteria > Pseudomonadota > Alphaproteobacteria > UBA828 > UBA828 > PTKB01. The sequence goes on from PTKB01000135.1 coordinate 433, forward strand.
GCTGCCGTCAGGTGTTGCTGCCCAAGACGGCCGCGGTGCTGAGCGCCTGCGGCGCGCAATATTCCGATATCGTCGCCGAATTCAGCGCCAGCCAGTATGTCCGGACCGATCACTGGGACGGCGATTTGGTAGCCGGCACGCTGGAAGATCTCGAAAACCAGATGGAAACATTCGCCGACGCTCTGCGCCGGCGCGGCATTGCCGAGTTCCACACGAAATATTTCGTCGATGCGCGTTATCTCAATCAGCAGTGGGAAACCGAAATCGAACTGGCGGGGACGGATTTCACCGCGACCGGCGCAGTCGCGGCGCTGGTCGATAGATTCCATGAGGTGCATGAGCGGCTCTACGGCGTCAAAGAAGAAAACGGCATGCTTGAATGCCTGCATTGGAAAGGCCGTTTGACTGCGCACTTGGAGCGGCCCTCGCCGCAATCCTCCGGCGCAAAAGGAGGTGGCGAAGCGCAACCGGTGCGGCGCATGCAAGCCTATTTCGGCGACCATGGCCGTCTCGAGACACGCGTCTATCGCGGCGCCGATTTGGCGCCAGGCACGGAATTATCCGGCCCCGCCCTGATCGAGGAGCCGACCACCACCATCGTCGTCTATCCCGGTATGACGGCGCGGGTGAGCGCCGCCGGGAATTACATTCTCGATACCGCGCCCGATGCGAAAACGGCGTCCGTCAGCGATGACGCACCCATCGATTCGGTGGATTTGGCGATCATGGCCAACCGCATCGACGCCATCTTACGCGAAATGCAGGGCGTGGTATTGCGCACGGCGCGCTCCGCCGTGATCGGGCAATCGCGCGATTTCTCGTGCTCCATCGTCACCGCCGAGAACGAGCTGCTGGCGACCGCCGAAGGCATCCCGGCGCATATCTTCGGCTCGCATCTGCAGACCGCGGCCATCGCCCGCGAGCATTCGGATTACCGTGAAGGCGACGCCTATCTCCATAACGACCCCTATGACGGCAACAGCCATGCCGCAGACTGGTCGATCATGGTGCCGGTATATCACCATGGCGAACATCTCTTTACCGTCACGGTGAAGGGCCATCAGGCGGATTGCGGCGATTCGATCCCGACTACTTACACGCCGCGGGCGCGCGACGTTTATGAAGAAGGAGCTCTCATATTCCCCTGTGTACGCATTCAGCGCGACGGCAAGGACAATGAGGACATTATCCGAATGTGCCGGCGGCGCATCCGGGTGCCCGATCAATGGTATGGCGATTATCTCTCGCAATTGGGCGCGGCGCGTATCGGCGAGCGGCGGCTTAAGCAGTTTACCGAAAAATACGGGGCGCTGCGGGTGCGCCAATTCATTACCGATTGGTTCGATTACGCCGAGCGCCGGGCACTGCACGCCATACAGAAACTGCCCAAGGGGACGCTGATAAATCGGGGCACCCATGATCCGGTCGAGCCGTTTTTGCCCGAAGGGGTGGAAATCACCGTCAAGGTGGAGATCGACCCCGAGGCCGGCATGGTGACGGTGGATCTGCGCGACAATCCGGATTGCATCGATGCCGGTCTCAACCTCACCGAGGCCTGCGCCAGCGCCAACGCCATTCAGGGCGTGTTCGAAAATCTCGAGCCTGACTTGCCGGCCAACGCCGGCAGCTTCCGCCGGGTGAACGTGCGCCTGCGCGAGAATTGCGTGGTCGGGATTCCGCGCTTTCCCCATTGCTGCTCGCTCGCCACAACGAGCATTGCAGATGTGGTGGTGAACCTCACCCAATCGGCGTTCACCCAGCTCGGCGACGGCTACGGCATGTCGCAAGGCAATCTCTGCTTTGCCGCCGGCATGGGGGTTATTTCGGGCACCGATTGGCGGCGCGGCGGGGAGGACTATATCAACCAGGTCTATGTGATGGGCGGCGGCGGCCCGGCGCAGCCTGCCAATGACGGAATGATCTATCTGCTGACGCCGGGCGGTGCGGGCCTGTTGCACCGCGACAGCATTGAGTTCGACGAGCAGCGCTTTCCCGTGTTTATCCGCTCGCAGCGCCTCTTACCCGATTCCGGCGGCGCCGGGCGCCAGCGCGGTGGACCGGCGACCGAAGTCGTGTTCGGCCCAAGGCACGATCCGATGACGGTCAGCATCATGGGCGGCGGCACCATCAATCCGCCACAAGGGGTACTCGGCGGGCGCGACGCCAACCACGCCTATCATGGCCATATCAAAACCGACGGCTCGGAGGAGTTTCAGCCCAATGGCGTCATGCTGACGCTCGGCGCCGGCGAGTTCGTGCGCTCCATCGACAATGGCGGCAGCGGCTATGGCGAGCCGCTCAGCCGCAAGCCCGAGGCGGTGCTGGAAGACGTGGCGGAAAAATTCGTCACCCGCGAGACCGCCGAGGAAGTCTATGGCGTGGTGCTGAGCGGCAGCGCCGAAGACGGCAGCCTGGCGATCGACGGTGATGCCACGGCGGCGCGGCGCGGCGCCATGGCGGCGGAGTAGGGACGCGCAATGAATCTTCATCGCATGCTTGCCAAGCGCGGGGAGGAAGGGCGGCCGATACGCATCGGCGTGATCGGCGCCGGCAAATTCGCCACCATGTTTCTCGCCCAGGCGCGGCATACGCCGGGCATGCATGTAATGGCGATCGCCGACCTCGAAGCGGCGCGCGGGCGCACGGCTCTCGCCTCCGCCGGCTGGCCGGCGAATGCCGCCGAGGCGTCGAGTTTTTCCGAAGCGCTCAAGACCGGCGCCACGCATATTACTGAAGATGTCGACGCATTGATCGCAGCGGACGGTATGGAACTGGTGGTCGACGCCACCGGCAATCCGCCCGCCGGCATCGCCCATGCGCTCGCCTGCATCGAACAGGGTTGCCATATCGTCATGGTCAATGTCGAGGCCGACGCGCTCGCCGGACCGCTGCTGGCGCAACGCGCCGAGGCCGCCGGGATCGTCTACAGCCTCGCTTATGGAGATCAGCCGGCGCTGATTGCCGAGCAGGTCGATTGGGCGCGCGCCAGCGGTTTCGAAGTGGTGGCGGCGGGCAAGGGCACAAAATATTTGCCCGGATATCATCATGTCACGCCGGACGATGTGTGGGCCCATTACGGCATCGACGCGGCGCACGCCGAAGCGCATGGGCTGAATGCGCAAATGTTCAATTCTTTCCTCGACGGCACTAAATCGGCCATCGAAATGACCGCCGTCGCCAATGCGACGGGCTTGACCCCGGCGCCGGAGGGCTTGGGTTTTCCGGCTTGTGGAGTTTCCGAATTGGCAGCACAGCTTCGCCCCGCTTCCGAAGGCGGGCTCCTGCACCATAAAGGGCAGGTCGAAGTCGTCTCTTGCCTGGAGCCCGATGGTGGAGACGTTGCCGGCGACTTGCGCTGGGGTGTTTATGTCGTGTTCGAGGCGCCGGGCGATTACGCGGTGACCAGTTTTCAGGAGTATGGCATCCGCACCGACCCAAGCGGGCGCTACGCCGCAATGTACAAGCCGTTTCATTTGATCGGGCTGGAGCTCGGCATTTCGGTCGCCAGCGCGGCGCTCCGCGGCGAGGCCACCGGTGCGCCGGACGGCTTCCGGGGCGACGCCGTGGCCACCGCGAAAAGCGATATGAAATTCGGCGATACTCTCGACGGCGAGGGCGGCTATACGGTCTACGGCACATTGATGCCGGCGGCGGCGAGCCTTGCGGCGGACGGCCTGCCCATCGGCTTGGCGCATGGCGTCACGTTGAAGCGCGACATTGCGCAGGATGAAAAAATCCGCTGGTCCGACGTCGATATTGATTTAACCGCGCAAGCGGTCACAATTCGCCGGGAAATGGAAGCCGCCTTCGCGCCGCCGGCGGCAGAGGCTAAGTAAGGAGCGGGCCATGCCCAAAGTTTTGAGCGAAGCAGCGATCGCGCAGTACGAAAGGGACGGCTTCTACCATCCGATACGCGCTTTGGGCGCGGACGAAGTAGCGCGCTGCCGGCGCGACGTGGAGAAGGTCGAGCGCGAACGCATGGACGATATCGGCGGCGCCTTTCGCCACAAGCCGCATCTATTGCTGAAGAGCCTCGACGCTGCCGTGCGCAACGAAACCATCCTCGACGTGGTGGAGGATATGATCGGGCCCGACATATTTGTCTGGGCTTCGTTGTTTTTCACCAAGGACCCGGGCGATCCCCGTTACGTGGGCTGGCACCAGGATTCGACCTATTGGGGGCTGAGCGGGCCGGAGGTGGTCAATGTCTGGCTGGCGCTGTCGCCTGCCACGGTGGCCAACGGGGCGATGAAGATCGTTCCCGGCTCGCACTTAAAAGGGCAGATATCGCATCGCGAAACTTACAACAAGAAAAGCTTGCTAACGCGCGGCCAGGAGATCGAAACCGAGATCGACGAAGCGGCGGCGGTCGATATCGAGCTTGAGCCCGGCGAGATTTCGCTTCACCATATCCGCGTTATCCATGGCTCCGGTCCCAACAAGGGCGACGACCGGCGCATGGGATTCACCATCCGCTATATCCCGACGCATCTGCATCAAATTCATGGCCGCGACCGGGCACTCCTGGTGCGCGGCAAGGACACATACGGACATTTCGACCACGAAACTTCGCCGGACGCCGATCTCTCGGAATTTGCCATCCAGAACTACATCGCCGCCAACGAGGCGCACAACGCCATACTCTATAAAGGCGCCGCCGAAAAAGGGGTTTGAGGCGCGCTATTTCACCGCGTTGACGACCGGTTTGACAGTGCGCAGGAACGCAACCAGCGCGTCCACATCTGCCTTTTCCATAGTGGCGTAAAAGCCGGACGGCATGATCGGGTGGATTTGGCTGCCGTCTGGACGCACGCCGGTGGTGATGGCCGCAGCGATTTCGGCGTCACTCCAGGCGCCGATATCGGTTTCCTTGTCCTGGGTAATGTTGGCGGTAATCAATACCATGTCCGGCCCGAGGGGGAGATGCAAGCCGCCGGCGAAGGCGCGGTTTTCAAAAACGAAGCGCCCGATTTCCATCGGCGTGTTGCACTCGATGCAATGGCCGAGCGGCCCGGCGAGATAGGCGCCATAGACGACCGGATCGTCTGTCGGAACGTCGGCGACACTGCCGACCGACGGCCCCCAGGCGGGCGGCAGCGGCATGCGGTATTCCGATTTCTCCACTTTGTGGGACACTGCCGGGACCTGGCGTAGATATGCGACGATTGCCTTGACGTCGCTGTCGGACATGTTGCGGTACTGGCTGAACGGCATGGGCGGGCCGATCAGGCTGCCGTCGGGGCGGATGCCGTCGCGGATCGCGGTGATGATCTCGCCGTCACTCCAGGCGCCGATGCCGGTCTCCATGTCGGGTGTAATATTGGGAACCCGTGCGGTGAACGGCTTTTCAACGACTTCTAAACCGCCGGCAAACTCCATGCCTTCGATAAAGCGCATGTCCGGACTGCGCGTGTTGTGACAATTGCCGCAGGCAACGACACCGTTCACGAGATAGGCGCCGCGCTCGACAAGTGCATCGCCGGCGTGCGCCGCGATGGCGCCGGTTAGGGCCAATGCCGCGACGGCGCATCCAAGAATCAGTCTGCGAAACATTTCAAGACTCCCCCATATTGCCGGGCATTTTTACTCTTTCTTAATCCACGTCTTACAGACCTATTGGCGGAACCCAAATTGGAATCAATTTCGACGCCGGAGCGCGGAATCTTGCTTGGAATTCGCAAAATAGAGAGGACGCATAATGAAGCCGCCGGCCAAATCGCTTTGGCGGACCGCTTGCGCCGTGCCGGAGATCTGCAGATGAGCGAAGAGGCGGCGCGCGGCGCGTTGACGCTCGATCCGGCGAACCGGGCGGCCGCACTGGCGTGCCTCGGTGACGTGTTAAACGATCAGGGCCGATGGCAAGAGGCCCATGGCGCCTACCAAGAATCTCTCGCGGAGAAACCCGACCAGCCGATTGTCTACAGCGCACTGGCGGGAATCTGCCTGACAAGTGGAAAGCCCGAAGAAGCGCTTGATTTGGCGGATCACGCCTGTGATTCCGCCCCCGGCCTGACGCCGCTAAGAATTACCCGCGCACAGGTGCTCGAGCAGTTGGGGCGCGCAGACGAGGCGTTTAACGAACTCAGCCTGGCGTTTCGCGTGGCGTCCCGGGATGTCGAGACTATTGTCGCCCTTGTCGAATTTGTCGCCCGGCAGGGTTTGCACGGCGACCGGCGGGACTGCGAGGCCGCGGTTCTTGTCGCATTTCGTGCGGGCTGCATGGATGGCCGCCGGTTGGCCGAGGCTGCGGCGGTGATCGTTGCGGCCAAATATGATCTCGCGGCCGAGGGTGCCGGAATAGATGGCGGGACCCTGGGGTTGCTTTCCGAAGACGAACTGTTCATTCGCCTGCTGCAGGAATGCGTAAATTGCCATCCGGGAATCGAATCATTCTGTATCGAGCTACGCCGCAAGATCTTGTCGGACCATCAAGGCAGCGAGGAACTGCCGACGGCTGTCGCAAGACTGGCCGCAGCCTTGGCGCTGCAAAACCACATGAACGGCTATATCGCCTGGACCGGCGCGGAAGAAGAGGCGTCCGTGGCGGCGGAAGACCGTCGGCTGGGAGAGTTCGTTCGAACGTCTCAATCAAGCGTCACCGGTGCGGCGCGCGCAGCACTTCTGCTTTACGCCATGTATCGCCCCCTCGTGGCGCGGAATGACTCCGACCGGTTGGTCGATCTGCCGTTCGGCGGCGAGGCCGGGCGGCTGATACTCTTGACCGTGCGCGAGGCGCGCGAACTGGCGGCCGAGGCAGCACGCATCGAAACAGCCAGTGCCTCGCACGGGGCGCCGAAGACAGCGGATGCAGCGGTATTTCCGTGGCCGCATATCGCGCTGCCGCAGCCGGGCTCTTTGATGCCATATTTGCGGCGCCGGGTTCAGGGATTTGCGCCTCCGGCGTGGAGCGCCGAGGCCTGCGACATCCTTTTTCCATACTGCGGCTCGGGGCGGGAGGCGGTCAGCATGGCCTTGCCGGCCTGCCGCATACAGGCCCGTCGATCCGTGCCCGCAAGC
>PTKB01000136.1 GCA_002937555.1 Alphaproteobacteria bacterium MarineAlpha10_Bin2
TCGATGATGCGCAGCGCGATGCCCAGATTGGCGAGCGCGTCGGCCGATTCCGGCGCCAGCTCAAGCGCCGTCCGGTAGCAGGCGATGGCCTTGTATTTCTTGCCCATGCGCGCATAGAGGCCGCCCAGGCTGCTATGGGCGTCGGCATGCCCGGGCGCGAGCGACACCGCATCGCTGAACAGATCGAAAGCGCGCTTGAGCTCGCCGCGCTCCTTCAGGAGAATTCCGAGATTGATCAGCGTGGCGACATTCTCCGGCGCATGGCGGAGAATCTTGCGGTAGCCCTTTTCGGCGCCGCGTGTATCGCCCTCTTGATGCTTGGCGACGGTCTTGTAAAAGAACGCTTCCGTCGTTCGCGCCTGACCCATTTGATCCCCACCGGTTGCCCCGGAATCCGACCGATTTCGGGACTTTAGGCGCGGGAATTTAAGGTTCGGTAAACGGCGCCGCGGGACGCAATCCCCGGCGGGCGATATTGGGCGCTAAACTTTTTCCAGCGCCAGCGCGATGCCTTGGCCGACGCCGATGCACATCGTGCAGAGCGCGCGGCGGCCACCGGTTCTCTCAAGCTGGTGAAGCGCGGTCAGTACCAGGCGCGCGCCGCTCATGCCGAGCGGATGGCCGAGCGCAATGGCGCCGCCGTTCGGATTCACGTGGTCGGCATCGTCCGGCAGCCCCAATTCACGCGTCACGCCGAGCGCTTGGGCGGCGAACGCCTCGTTGAGCTCGATCACGTCCATGTCGGTGATCTCGAAGCCGAGGCGCTGCAAGAGCTTGCGCGAGGCCGGCGCGGGGCCCATGCCCATGATGCGCGGCGCGATACCGGCGGTCGCCACACCGAGGACGCGGGCGCGCGGCGTGAGGCCGTGCTTTTGCGCCGCCGCCTCGGAGGCCACCACCAGGGCGCAGGCGCCGTCATTGAGGCCAGACGCGTTGCCCGCCGTCACCGTGCCGCCGTCGCGAAACGGCGTCGGCAATTTGGCGAGACCCTCGGCGGTGGTGTCGGCGCGCGGATGCTCATCGCGCGAAACCGTCACGTCGTCACCCTTGCGGCGCGGGACGCTGACCGGAACGATTTCGGCGTCGAAATAGCCGGCTGCCATGGCCGCCACCGCGCGCTGCTGGCTGCGCAGCGCGAAGGCGTCCTGGTCGGCGCGGCCGATCTGGTATTCCTCGGCAACATTTTCCGCCGTCTCGGGCATCGAATCAATGCCGTGGCGTTCTTTCATCAGTTTGTTGACGAAGCGCCAGCCGAGCGTGGTGTCTTCGATCTTGGCGGCGCGCGAGAACGCCGTCTCCGCCTTGGCCATGACGAAGGGGGCGCGCGACATGCTCTCGACGCCGCCGGCGATCATCAAATCCGCCTCGCCGGCCTTGATCGCCCGCGCCGCGCCGCCGAGCGCGTCCATGCCGGAGCCGCACAGGCGGTTGATCGTGGCGCCGGGCACGCTTTCCGGCATGCCGGCCAGCAAGAGCGCCATGCGCGCGACGTTGCGGTTGTCTTCGCCGGCCTGGTTGGCGCAGCCGAGGACGACATCGTCGACCGCCTGCCAGTCGGCCTCGGTGTTGCGTTCCATCAGGGCGCGGATCGGGAGCGCCGCGAGATCGTCGGGGCGCACCGCGGACAAGGCGCCGCCATAGCGCCCGATCGGCGTTCTCACACCGTCGCAAACAAAGGCTTCAGTCACGGCAGCGGCTCCTTATCCGCGCATCTCGCCGCGCCGTGCCTCGGTCGCGGAGGCGTCGATCTCCAATTCGGCATTCAATATCACGCCATAGGCCTCGCGCGCGTGTTCGACGGTGCAAAAATCGTCGAGCACGTCCTCGCGCACTTGCTCCGGGCTGCGCGCCAGCGGATCGCCATAGCCGCCGCCGCAGGCGTTCAACACACCGATACAATCGCCCTTCAAGTTGCGCAAGCCGTGCACCTTGGCCGGCAACTCCTCTATCTTGTCGGGCGTGGCGATGTTGAATTTTTGCACCCGCGCACCGGAACCATCGCTGCCGCCGAGGAAGCCCCAAGGCGCATCGTCGTGACGGTCCGATTCATGGGTGAGGTAACCATCGGTCAAATAGCGCTGCACTTTGACCATGCCGATACCGCCGCGATACTCGCCGGCGCCGGGCATGACATCGTCGCGCAGTTCATAGCGGTCGCAAATGAGCGGCAGATGCATGCCCAGGTCCTCGATCGGATTGTTGCGCGTGTTGCGCATCAACTCCTCGATGCCGTCCGGGCCGTCGGATTTGGGCCGCCCGCCATAGCTGCCTTCATTGACCTCGATGAAGATCCAATAATTGCCCTCCGGGCGCACGCCGGAATAGGCGATGGCCGACACATCGGCCGAACAGCCCGCCGTGACTTTATCCGGAATGGCCGGCGCCAGGGCTTTGATGATGCAATCCACAACGCGCTGAATTTGATTGAAGCGCGCCTCCGCGGCGGCCGGATATATCGGATTGAAGATCGAGCCCTTCGGGGCGATCACCTTGATGGGGCGGAACGAGCCCTCGTTCTGCGGCACATGCTCGGAGATGGTCGCAGTGTCGAGCAGCATGGCGCGGAATGCGAAATAGCACGCCACCTTGGTCGAGCCCTCGAACGGCACATTGAAAGCGGTCGGCACTTGCGGCGACGAGCCGGTGAGATCGACTTCAGCCGAATCCCCATCGATGCGCACGCAGACCTTGACCGGCAAGGGCTTGCCGCGGTTGCGCCCGTCATCGTCGAGGAACCCTTCAGCGCGGTATTCGCCGTCCGGGATCTCCGCGATGCGCTTGCGCAACATCGATTCGGAATAATCCATCAGCTGCTGGGTGGCGGCGAACACCGTTTCCTTGCCATAGGAGTCGAGCAATTCGACGAAGCGTTTGACGCCGAGCTCGACCGAGGCGACCTGGGCTTCGATATCGCCCAACACCTGATCCGGCACCCGGGTGTTGGTGCCCATGAAATGCCAGAGCGCGCGGTTTCGCACGCCGCCCTCATAGAGCTTTACGCCTTTGAACAGCATGCCCTCGGCGAACACGTCTGGCACGTCGATTATGAGGCCGGGTGTGGCCGCGCCGATATCGACATGATGCGCGGTGTTGGCCGAAAAGCCGACCAGCTCGCCCTCATAATAGACCGGCGCGACGGCGGCGATGTCGGGCGAGTGGCTGGCGCCGTAATAGGGGTGGTTGTGGATCACCACATCGCCCGGCTGCCAGGGATCGTGCAGGGTTTCGTCGATGCCGCGTAAGTAAGCCGGGATCGAGCCGATATGCATCGGCGTCGAATCGGATTCGCAGAGCGTATTGAAATCCGCGTCGAACAGGCCGGCGCCGAGATCCTCGGATTCGCGGATGATCGAGGAATAGGACATGCGGTAGAGCACATGGCCCATTTCCTTGGCGATGGTGTGGAGCGCGCCGCCGATAACCTGCAGGGTGATCGGATCGACTTCCTTCTGGCTCATATCCTTCTCCTCCGGCGGCCCAGTTTCAGGCCTTTTCACGGACGTGTAAATTGCCGAATTCCGAAATCTCGGCCGTGTGGCCGGGTGGAATCAAGGTGGTGGAATCATGCTGGATGACGATCGCCGGTCCCGAAACCGACTGCCCGGCAGCGAGCTTGGCGCGATCATAGCGCGGCGTCTCCAATGTCTCGCCACCGTCGAAGGTGGTCGGGCGCACATACATCACCGCGTCTTTGGGGTTTTCGCCCGTGCCGGCCGCCAATTTCGGCCAGGTTAGCTTGGCCATGGCCGCTAATGCGATCACCCTTAAGGTGATGATTTCAACATTTTGATCTTCGAAGGCGTGGCCGTAATCGCGGCGGTGAGATTCGTGGAAATTGTCGATCAGCACCTGCTTGTTATCGCCATCGATCACGCCGACGGGAAATTCCGCCCTGAGTTCGAAGCCTTGGCCCTGATAGCGGCATTCGGCGATGCGGGTGAATTGGCGCTCGCGTTCCGTCACGCCGTCGGCGGCGAGCGCATCGGCGGCGAGCGCGACAAGTTCGTCAAGTTGCTTGTTGAGTGCCTCGAGCTCGCCAGCATCCGCTTCGGTGATGGTGATCAACACCGAGCGGGTGAATTCATACTGCATGTCGGTGGCAAGCAAGCCGGTCGCGGCGTTGATGCCGGGCGCCGGCGGCACCAGCACTTCGCGCGCCGCCACGGTTTTGGCCAGAGCGACGCCATGTAGTGGCCCGGCGCCGCCGAACGCGACGAGCGAGTATTCGCGCGGGTCGATGCCCTTGGCCACCGAGTTGGCGCGAATCTCGAGCGCCATGTTGGAGTTGATCACCCGGATGATGCCGAGCGCCGCCTCTTCGATGCTCATGTCGAGTTTGCCGCAAAGATTGCTTTCGATGGCTTTGGCCGAGAGCGCGGGGTCGATGGCGACGCCGCCACCGAGGAATTGCTCGGCATCGAGCCGCCCGAGCACCACTTGCGCGTCGGTCACCGTGGCTTCCGTGCCGCCCTTGCCGTAGCATGCCGGCCCCGGGTCGGCTCCGGCCGAGCGCGGGCCAACGCGGAACGCACCACCTTCATCGACATAGGCAATGGAGCCGCCGCCGGCGCCGATCGTCGTCAGGTCGATCATCGGCACCAGAATGGGATAGCCGCCGACATTGGTGTCGCGCGGGTTCATGATGCGCACTTCGCCGCCCGGCACGACGCTGATATCGGCCGAGGTACCGCCGATATCGACGGTGATCAGATTCTCGACGCCGGAGAGATCGCCGGCCCATTTGCCGCCGATCACACCGCCGGCCGGCCCCGACATGAGGATCGTCACCGGCCGTTCGCTACCGCCCTCGATGGTGGTGACGCCGCCATTCGATTGCATCAGGCGGATTTCCGCCTTCACGCCTTCGCTGCGCAGCGCGCTCTGCAAATTGCGCAGATAAAACGAGGTGCGCGGGCCGATAAAGGCGTTCATCGCGGCGGTGGAAAAGCGCTCATATTCGCGGATCACATCGGCGACTTCGCTGGAACAGCTGACATAGGTATCGGGCAGGATTTCCTGGACGATCTCCTTGGCGCGTTGCTCATGGGTGTTGTTGAGGAAGGAGTAAATGAAACAGATGATGACGGCGTCAACGCCGCGTTTTTTCAGGAGCTCTGCCGCGGCGCGAACTTCGTCTTCATCGAGCGCCACTTCGATGCGACCGTCGGGCGGCAGGATGCGCTCGGAAATGACGATACGGTTGCGCCGCTTCACCAGCGGCTTCGATTGCCACGGCACATCGAACTGCATGGAGAAATTATGCGGCCGCTTGCCGCGCGCCAGCAGAAGGATGTCGCGGAAGCCGCGCGTCGTCAGCATGCCGACCTCGGCGCCGTCATATTCGATCACCGCGTTGGTCGCGATGGTGGTGCCGTGCACCACTTTTTTGATATCGCCGAGCGCCACGCCGGCCATCTCGCATATCTCCGTGATGCCGCGGATCACGGCGATTGATTGATCCTCGGGCGTACTCGGCACCTTGTGCACTATCACGCCGGCTGAATTGCCGCCAATTGATTCAGATTCGAGAATGAGGTCGGTGAACGTGCCGCCGACATCGACACCAATATTAGCCATAGTTCTGCCTGTTTTGGTTTGTTGTCGTTCTCCCGCGCGGGCGCATCATAATATCTGAAAGGGCGAATTGGGAGAGAAAATTTGTCCGGACAAATTGCGTGGGCTATGGCAAATTACTGTTGATCCGTCAGGCCGCTTCGGGCACCAGCGCGAGCGCCTGTTCGATGATCTCCGGCCCGGCGCCGGGTTGGGGCACATGTTCGCTCAAATAGCGCCGCCAGGCGCGGGCACCGGGACGGGCGTGAAACAGACCCAGCATATGGCGGGTGACGTGGTTGAGGCGGGCACCCTCCCTGAGCGCGCGTTCGGCATAGGGCAGCATGGCGCGGGCGATATCGTGGCGGCTGGGCGCGCCCTGCGTATCGGCAAAGAAGCGCCCATCCGCTTCGGCCAGGATATAGGGGTCTTCGAAGGCGGCGCGGCCGATCATCACGCCGTCGACGCTGTGCATATGTCCGGCCGCCGCGTCGAGGCTGCGCACGCCGCCATTGAGGATGATTTCGAGTTCCGGCAATTCTTCCTTCAAGCGATAGACACGCTCATAATCGAGCGGCGGGATCTCGCGGTTCTGCTTGGGGCTCAGGCCCTGCAACACGGCGATGCGGGCATGCACCGCGAGGCTCGCAATGCCGGCGGCGGCCATCATCTCCGCGAATGCATGCAACTGCTCGAAGCTGTCGCGCCCGTCGATGCCGATGCGGCATTTGACCGTGACTGGAATATCGACGGCGCCGACCATGGCCGCGACACAGCGCGCCACGAGGTCGGGCTCGGCCATCAGACAGGCGCCGAAGCGCCCGCTCTTCACCCGGTCGCTCGGGCAGCCGACATTGAGATTGATTTCGCCGTAACCGGCGTCCTGGCCGAAATTTGCCGCCGCCGCGAGGTCCGCCGGATCGCCGCCGCCCAATTGCAGCGCGACCGGATGCTCCGCCGCGTCGAAGGCCAACAGGAAGTAGCGCTTGCCGTGAACCACCGCGGCGGCGGTGATCATTTCGCTGTACAGCAGCACGCCGCGGCTGAACTGGCGCAAGAAATAGCGCCCGTGCCGGTCGGTGCACTCCATCATCGGCGCCACGCTTAAGCGCCGGTCGGTGATCGATAACCCCGCCATGCGCCATTATTACCGCAACCTGCCCCACCATTGACAGGGGCCGAATAACCCCTATATGTCAATGACATCAAAGCGCCGATTTGAGCGACAGATTGCGGGCGCTATAGAAATCCGGCTAAAGCGATGGGCGCCGCCCGGTGATAGCCGGAGCGGTTGTTTTTTTGGATTGGTCCGATATGGCCGAATCAGATTCATTGTTCGAGCCTCCGCAGGCAGTTCCCGGCGACCGGCTGGGCGCGGCCGTGTGCGCGCCGGCGCTGAGCGACATTTCGGTCAGTTTCGAGTTTTTTCCGCCGACCAGCGACAAGATCGCCGAACAACTGTGGAATGCGATTGTCCGCCTGGCGCCGCTCAAGCCGGAATTCGTCTCAGTGACCTACGGCGCCGGCGGCAGCACGCGCGAGCGCACCTTCGATACCGTTGAGCGCATCATGAAAGATACCGATCTCACGCCGGCGGCGCATCTGACCTGCGTCGGCGATTCGCGCGGCGCGGTGGACGATGCCGCCCGGCGCTATTGGGATGCCGGCGTGCGCCATGTGGTGGCGCTGCGCGGCGACCCGCCCGAAGGCACCGATAAATTCGAGGCTGTGAAGGACGGCTATTCTTATGCCGCCGACCTCGTCGAGGGGTTGCAGCGCGTCGCCGATTTTGAAATCAGCGTCGCCGCCTATCCCGAGATTCATCCCGAAGCCAAGAGTGCCGAGGCCGATCTCG
>PTKB01000137.1 GCA_002937555.1 Alphaproteobacteria bacterium MarineAlpha10_Bin2
ATGCTCCGAACGTGCACAACGTCGCCATCGACGGAACGTTCGATGATTGCCAAGCCCTGGTAAAGGCGATGTTCGCCGACTTGCCGCTCCGCGACTCGCTCAATTTGGCGGCGGTAAACTCGATCAATTGGGCGCGAATCATGGTGCAAACCGTCTACTACGCCTATGCCGCACTTGCCTTGGGTTCACCCGCCCGTCCCGTCTCCTTTGCCGTCCCGACGGGAAACTTCGGCAACGTCTATTCCGGCTACGTTGCGGCCCGGCTCGGCTTGCCGATCCGCAACCTGCTCGTGGCAACAAACGCCAACGACATTCTGGCGCGCTTCTTTACCGGCGCCGGATATCGCAAGAGTGAAGTCATCGCCAGTATAAGCCCCAGCATGGATATACAAGTGGCGAGTAACTTCGAGCGTCTGTTGTTCGAACTCCACGATCGGAACGGGGCCGAAATTCGGGCTATGATCGAGAGCCTCGACACCGGCGGCGGATTCGACGTGGCGCCGGAGAAAATCCAAGCTGCCCGCCGTCAATTTTCTGCGCGGCGCGTTGACGACGCGCGGGCGCTCGCTTGCATGGCTGAGACCTGGCAGAATTGCGGCGTGCTAATCGACCCCCACAGCGCCGCCGGCTTGGCCGCCGCCGAAGACGCCAAATCCGACGATGATGAAGAAAAGCATCAAACGCCGGTGATTTGTCTTGCGACAGCACATCCGGCTAAATTCCCCGACGCCGTGGAGCGGGCCACCGGCGTTCGCCCGGCATTGCCCGCGGCGCTGGCCGATTTGCTGGGGCGTTCGGAGCATGTGACGCAGCTGCCCAACGATGTTGCCGCAGTGAAAGAGTTCGTTCGTGATTCCGCAGCGAGCCACTATGAAGGGAAGGTTGCGTGACGACACAAATTTCGACCTTGGCGAATGGCTTGCGTGTGGTGAGCGAAGACATGCCACAATTCGAAACGGCATCGATCGGCGTCTGGGTCGATGTCGGCGCGCGCTATGAAAGCGCCGAGATAAACGGCGTATCCCACTTGCTCGAGCATATGGCATTCAAAGGCACGAAACGGCGCAGCGCCTTGGCCATCGCGGAAGAGATCGAAGCGGTAGGCGGCCATGTCAATGCCTATACCTCGCGCGAACAGACGGCTTACTACGCCAAGGTGATGAAGGAAGATATCGCGCTTGCGGTCGATATTCTCGCCGATATTCTTCAGTATTCAATTTTTGCGGAGGAGGAGTTGGAGCGCGAACGCGCCGTGGTAATTCAAGAAATCGCCCAAGCACACGATACACCCGACGATGTCGTATTCGATCAGTTTCAGGAGATTGTTTATCCGGACCAGCCTCTCGGGCGCACCATTCTCGGCCCGGCGGCGCAGGTGGCGAATTATTCGCGCGATGTGTTGGCCGATTATATGGGCCGGCATTACAGTGCCGAGCGCATGGTCGTCGTTGGCGCCGGGCGGCTCGACCACGAAGCTTTCGTGGAAATGGCTGGGAACGCATTTATCGATTTGCCCAACGCCAAATCCAGCGATGGCCTCACTGCCAATTATGAAGGCGGCGATACGCGAACCTCAAGGGATTTGGAGCAGGCTCATCTGGTGCTCGGGTTCGACGGAATCGCGTATGGAGATGCGGATTTTTACACCGTTCAGCTGCTCTCCACCTTGTTGGGAGGCGGTATGTCGTCGCGCCTGTTTCAGGAAATACGCGAGCGCCGCGGACTGGCCTATTCGGTGTTTAGCTTTGCGTCGTCCTACACCGACGGCGGAGTGTTCGGCGTATACTGCGGAACTGGCCCCGATAAACTGCCCGAACTCACGCCGGTAATCGCCGATGAGATGCTCAAGGTTTGCGAAAGTGTAACGTTGGAAGAAGTCGAACGCGCCCGCGCCCAACTCAAATCCGGCCTGCTCATGTCGCTCGAATCCAGCTCGGCGCGCTGCGAGCGACTGGGGCGTCATATGCTGATATTCAACCGCTCCATCCCGATCGAAGAAATGGTAGCCGAAGTCGACGCCATCGCCGCCGCTGATGTTGTGCGGGTGGCAAAGCGAATTCTTCGCGGTAGCCGGCCGAGCCTTGCCGCCCTTGGCCCGGTTTCCGGTCTTGAAGATTACGACCGTATCGCGGAGCGGTTCAACTAATGTCGGTCCTCAGAAACTCGCGTTCGGAGCGGGACGAATCACATTTGCTCGGTCCTCATGTGCGGGTACGCCCGCCCGAGCAGCGGGATTGGCAGGCTTGGGCCGAATTGCGCACCGCGTCGCGCGAATTTTTGGTGCCATGGGAGCCCGCTTGGTCGAGCGATGCGCACAGCCGCGCCGCTTACCGCCGCCGATTGCGCCGCCAACAGCGCGATGCCAGTGATGATGTGTGTTACTCCTATTTTCTTATTCGCCGTTCCGACGATGCGCTGATGGGCGGGATTACCTTGAGCAGTATCCAGCGCGGCGTCGCTCAAAGTTGCAGCGTTGGGTACTGGATCGGTGAGCCTTATGCGCGCGACGGCTATATGACCGAGGGTCTGCAATGCGTGCTCAGCCACTGTTTCTCCAGCCTCGGACTACACCGCGTCGAAGCGGCCTGCATGCCGAACAACGACGCCAGCCAGGCCTTGTTGCAGCGCTGTGGTTTTCGCCGCGAAGGCTATGCGAGAAAATATCTAAAAATAAATGGTGCCTGGCGCGATCATCTGTTGTTTGCGGTGATCGAGCAGGAGTGGCGGCGTCCGGGCTGACCGGCGACCCGAAACCGACGTTCTAAGCGTGCCCCACTTCGGTGGAAAGATTGGATATATCTACACCCAAGCGGGCGACCGCCGATTGCCACTTCATGTCGTTTTGCAGGCGGAAAACAATTTCTTCATCGGCGGGAACAGTTAACCAACCATTGTTCTGGATTTCTTCGTCCAGCTGACCCGGCGCCCAGCCAGCATACCCGAGCGCCAACAGGCTATCGCGCGGCCCGTCGCCTTCCGCTAAGGCTTTTAGAACATCCACCGTCGCCGTTAGCGCGAACTCATCATCGACGATCATGGTAGCATCATGGATGTAATCCGCAGAGTGCAGGACAAAGCCGCGTGCGGCCTCGACGGGCCCGCCGAAATGCACGCGGATACGCTCGTCCACCTGGGCGGTTTCAATTTCCAACTGCTCCAAAAGCTCTGAAAAACTTAAAGATTCGAGGGGTTTGTTGACAACGATTCCCATCGCGCCCTCTTCCGAATGGGCGCATATGTAAATAACCGACCGCTCAAATCGAGGGTCCGGCATAGTCGGCATGGCCACTAGAAGTTGGCCCTCGAAAAAAAACGACGGCAAATTCATGCCAGCATTCTCCGGCCCGATCCGTCCTTGCAAAAGAACTTCCGTCAGTGTCTCAATTCACCATATAGGTGACAATAGTTTCCTTAAGGATTCGATAGTTTTTACCCAGTGGCAGGCGTTTTTTGGTGATTGCAATCCAACCCTTCGGCCAGCATATTAACGCTCTGCCATGCTCAGGTATTGGGCGGGCATAGCAGGAGCCGAATATTTCATCGTGTAACGTTTTGCAGGGAGCCAAAATATGACGATTCAAATTGGTGACAAGATACCTTCGGTAAACTTCAAGCAAATAACCGCGGATGGCCTTGTCGACGTTCCCAGCGACGACTATTTCAAGGGCCGCAAAGTGGCGTTGTTTTCCGTGCCGGGCGCCTTTACGCCGACCTGCTCTGAGCAACATGTCCCGAGCTATGTCGGCAGTGCGGACGCGCTGAAGGCAAAAGGCGTTGGCGCGGTGGCTTGCGTTTCAGTGAACGATGCGTTTGTCATGAAAGCCTGGGGTGAGGCGCAGAGCGTGGGCGACGCGGTTGAAATGCTTGCCGACGGCAACGGCGAATTCGCGCGTGCCACCGGTCTTACTATGGACGGCAGTGGGTATGGGCTGGGGGAACGCTCGACACGATTTTCCATGATCGTCGATGACGGCACGCTGACCCAGCTAAACGTCGAGAGCAACCCGTCTGAAATGGATGTGAGCAGCGCCGAGCATATGTTGGGTCAACTCTGACCTCTTGACGATGGCGGCGCGTTAAGGCTCCGTCGTTTCTGGAATGCCGCGCCGCGCAAGCGCGTCGGCGCGCTCATTTTCGGGATTGCCGTCATGACCTTTTACCCAATGCCACACCACGGCGTGCTCGTCCGCCTGCGCATCAAGCAAGCGCCAAAGATCGACGTTTTTGACCGGCTTCTTTGCGGCGGTGCGCCAGCCCTTGGATTTCCAGCCCGCGATCCATTGGGTGATGCCGTCTTTCACATAGCGGCTGTCGGTAAATAGATCGACCGCGCTTCGCCGTTTGAGCGCCTCGAGCGCGTGGATCGCCGCCATTAGCTCCATGCGATTGTTGGTGGTATCAGCCTCGCCGCCGAATATTTCCTTGCGCCGGCCATTGTAAATAAGCACCGCGCCCCAGCCGCCCGGCCCCGGATTGCCGCTGCACGCGCCGTCGGTATAAATACGCACGCGGGCGCTGCCGCGGCAAGAGGAACCAACTCCCACCGTCATGTGATGCCGTAAGCACCAGGTCCTTCAAGACCCCGGTGAAAGCGCAATTTCTTGAGATATTCCATCGGGTCCTTGGGTTTGACCATGGCGCCGTCGACTTGGTTGAGCCAGTCATAAAGTCGCGTGAGTAAAAAGCGCAACGCCGCGCCGCGCGCCAAAAGGGGCAGGGCATCCAACTCCGCCTCGCTGCACGACCGCACTTTGCGATAGGCATTGATCATGAGACGCGCCTTGGTGACGTTGAAGCTGACGTCGGGCTCGAAGCACCAGGCGTTAAGACAGACGGCAAGGTCGTAAGCAAGGAAATCATTACACGCGAAGTAAAAATCGATTAGTCCGGAGAGTTTATCCTCATCGAAAAATACGTTGTCCGGAAAAAGGTCGGCATGAATGACTCCCTCTGGCAGATCGTGCGGCCAGCGCGTGGCCAGTTCTTCCAGCTCCGCGGCCAATTCTGCCCTGAGGCCTGGCACGACCTCGTCCGCACGCGCCTCCGATTGGGCAAACAGCGCACGCCACCCGTCGACGGAGAGCGCATTTTCGCGACGCGCCGGATAATCAAGGCCGGCGACATGCATCTTTGCCAGCGCATCGCCCAGCGGACCGCATTGCGCCGGCGTCGGCCTGAGCGGCCACACACCAGAGAGAAAACTGGTAATCGCCGCCGGCCGGCCACACAGCGTCCGCAACACTTCGCCGTCGCGGCCGTGAATCGGTGTCGGGCAGGCCAGGCCGCGACGCGCCAGATGTTCCATTAAGCCAAGAAAATAAGGCAGATCCTCTGGAGCCACCCGTTTCTCGTAAAGCGTAAGAATATGGGGACCTTGGTCCGTCAGGAGAAAATAGTTCGAATTCTCCACCCCTTCGGCGATCCCTTTGAAGGAGACGGCGCGGCCGATATCGTAATCGGCGAGAAAGGCGGCGAGTTTCTGATCCGATACAGCAGTGTAGACGGCCATGGGCGGGTCTTAAGGTTGTTGATTTTGCGCCGGACGGCACAAGTTGCATCCTAAAGCGCTTTTCTCAATGAGTTAATCGGTTTCGGGTTTCTCTGTCACCTCAGTAAGCCAGCTGAGCTTGCCCGACATATCGCGGCGCTGTACCTTGGTTCTTGGGAATGCGCAGGAATTGATCGGAATTCTTGCCACGAAGGAGGGCAAATAATGGCGCGCGATCAAAAATACGACGTCCTATTTGAGCCTATCCAGATCGGTCCGAAGACGATGAAGAACCGGTTTTATCAGGTGCCTCATTGCAATGGCGCGGGCTCAGAACGGCCGGGCACTCAGGCGGCGTTTCGCGGCATGAAGGCCGAGGGCGGCTGGGGCGGCATCTGCACCGAAGCGTGCTCGATCGATCATCAGGCTGACACTTCGCCGAGCGTGCTCGCTTCGCTATGGGATGAAGGCGATGTCATAAATTTGCGGCATATGTGCGATACCCTTCACAAATGGGGAGCGCTTGCCGGCGTTGAGCTTTGGCATATGGGCGCAGCGACGGCGAATCTGGAGACCCGGGCCGCGCCCAGTTCGCCGACACAGTCTACTTCCGATTGGTCCATCGCCACTTACTCTCATGAGGCCGACGAATACGAGATTGCCGAGCTTCAAGACAGGTATGTAGAGGCAGCGAAGCGGGCGGTGCAGGCCGGGTTTGATATTGTTTATGTCTACGGTTCGCACGGTGTTCTGCCGGTGCAGTTCTTATCGCGGTTCCACAACAATCGCACAGACAAATATGGCGGTTCGTTCGAAAACCGCGCGCGCTTTTGGATGGAAACGATTGAAAAGGTGAAGCACGGCATCAATGACGATGCGGCCCTTTGTGTGCGCATTTCGGTCGATCAGGTCATGGGTCCCGATGGCGTGCAGGCGCAGGATGACGGCATCAAGTTTGTCAAACTCGCCACCGAAAGAGGCTTGGTCGATCTGTGGGATCTAAATATAAGTACCTTCGCCGAATGGGGCGAAGACGCTGGACCGTCGCGCTTCTACAAATCCAATCATCAGGCACCTTTCACCAGGGGATTCAAAGAGGCCGCGAACGTGCCGGTGATCAATGTCGGACGTTTTACCAGCCCTGACGACATGGCTCAGGTCATTAACTCCGGACAGGCAGACATCATCGGCGCGGCGCGGCCCTCGATCGCGGATCCGTTCCTGCCCCGCAAGATCGATGAAGGGCGGACCGACGATATTCGCGAATGCATTGGCTGCAATATCTGCATCTCGAGATGGGAACGCGGCGCCGCCATGGTTTGTACCCAGAATGCAACCGCGAACGAAGAATATCGCCGCGGCTGGCATCCTGAGGAGTTCGATCAAGTCGAGGATGCCGGCTCGGTCCTTGTCGTCGGCGCCGGGCCCGCCGGCATGGAGTGCGCCCGCGTATTAGGGATGCGGGGGTATGACGTGCATCTTTGTGAATCCGAGAATGAGATAGGCGGACATGTACGCGATTTGGTGCGCTATCCCGGCATGGCCGAATGGGGCCGCATCACCAGCTATGGCAAGGGTCAGATCGACAAACTAAAGAATGTCGAAGTGCATACCAGCACGCTCCTGGACACCGACGATGTTCTAAATTATGGCGCTGATAAGGTGGTCTTGTGCACCGGCTCGCGCTGGGCGATCGACGGATTCAGCCATGTGAGCATGGCGCCGGTGCCGGGAATCGATGCGTCCGCTT
>PTKB01000138.1 GCA_002937555.1 Alphaproteobacteria bacterium MarineAlpha10_Bin2
CCCGCGTTTTAGGGATGCGGGGGTATGACGTGCATCTTTGTGAATCCGAGAATGAGATAGGCGGACATGTACGCGATTTGATGCGCTATCCCGGCATGGCCGAATGGGGCCGCATCACCAGCTATGGCAAGGGTCAGCTCGACAAACTAAATAATGTCGTAGTGCATACCAGCACGCTCCTGGACACCGACGATGTTCTAAATTATGGCGCTGATAAGGTGGTCTTGTGCACCGGCTCGCGCTGGGCGGTCGACGGATTCAGCCATGTGAGCATGGCGCCGGTGCCGGGAATCGATGCGTCCGCTTCGCAGTTCGCGACACCGGAACAGGTCATGGAGGGCAAGGACATCGGCGATCGCGTCGTGATTCTCGATGCGGACGGCTATTTTACCGGCGTGAGCTTGGCGGAGATGATGGCCGATCAAGGCAAACAAGTGAGCATCGTCACCCAGTTCGGCGCCGCGGCGCCGCTCATGGACTACACCTTGGAAGCGCCAAACCTGCATCGCATGCTAAACGAAAAAAATATCGCCCAGTATGGCGGTTATTGGGTTGAGGAATGCGAACCGGGCAATGTGGTGAAGGTCAAGCTGTTCGGCCTGTCTCGAGACGGCTCTAAACGCACGACCGAGCCCAAAGTAGGCGAGCCGGTGCGCAGGATGGGGAGCGAAATCGAAATCGTCGAGGCCGACACCGTAATCCTGGTGACCGCGCGGCATTCGAATGACGGGCTCTACAAATCCCTGCGGGAGCGTCAGGAAAGCTGGCACAAGGAGGGCATCGAAGGCATCTATCAGGCTGGCGATTGCTATGCGCCTCGGCTGACGGGTGATGTCATCTTCGAAGGCCACCGCATTGCGCGGGGGTTCGAATCGGCGAATCCGCAGCGCCCGTTGCCCTATCTCCGCGAGCGTATGGTTTGGGGGCGGGATAATCTGCCCGGGGCGCCAAGTTAGCGGCGCTTCCGAGCCGCTTCATTCGGTTTGGCAGGAGGAAGTGCGCTCTTGTACGCGCCCCGGCCTATGGCTACATTCGTCGGGCCACGGCCTGTGTAGGATTCGACAATAGGGAGCTATCGCGACCATGAGTGAAGCCATTATCGCGCAAAAGGCGCCTTACGAAATGGAGTTAAAAGCAGGCAAGAAATATGCCTGGTGCCGGTGCGGGCGTAGCACCAATCAACCTTTCTGCGATGGCTCCCATTCGACGACGGACATCGAGCCGATGATCTTCACGGCCGAGAAGGCGGGAACCCAATGGTTGTGCGGCTGTAAACAAACCGCCGGCGAGCCATTCTGCGACGGCACGCACGGAAAGCTTTAGAGTTTGCCGTTCGCGCCGTCAGCTTTGCGCCGTTGGGCTGTGGGCGCACCGCTTCCGGCATTGATCGCGCTTTCTCTCTTACTCTCTGGATGCGGGTTGTTCAGCGATCCACCGCCGCCATGCCCGCAAGTCTCGATTATGGATCAGGCGAAAAAAGTCACGTTCTACCGCCCGGGCCCGGGGCGCGATCTGACGGACGTTGCGTTTGACGTTCGAATCGGCGATATCGCTTTCGAATGCAGCTATGATTTTGACGATGCCGGCGACAGCGTTGCGATCAACCTCAATATCTTATTCGTTGCCCAACGCGGCCCCGCCGCTGTGCAGGACCGGATAAAGGTGCCTTATTTCGCTGCCGTGACCAACCCGGCTCGGCGCATTCTTGCCAAGAAACAGTTCACCGTGGAGCTGGTATTCGAGGGCAATGCCGTACGCTCCCAGGTGGTCGAGGAATTGGCGCAAATCATCCCCTTTCCGGCTGGGTCCAACGGATCGGCATACAAAAGTTTCATCGGTCTGCAACTCACGCCGCGGCAGCTTGAAGACTTAAGACGCGAACTCGGTGGATGACTCGGTTGACCGGCGCTCATCACACGTTAAACTCGCGTCTGTCCGGTCGACACAGCTGAACCTTGCGGGAGAGATTTGCCGGTCGAAAGGCCGTCGGACGCCGAAGGAGCAAATGTCCCGAAAACTCTCAGGCATCAGGGACCGCAAGGGAATGTGACTCTGGAAAGCAGGCGGGAACCTGATTTAGGTTTCCGGCCTCACCGAAGGGGAAAGCCGCAGGGCAATATTCACGTCCGCGTCGGTCAATCTTTCAGGTACGGAGACAGAGGGGGCGCCGGGCGATCCTTTCGGGGATCGCTGGCGCTTTTTGTTTTCGCAGCTGGAGTTGTCGATGAGCGAGACAAACGGAACTCAGTCCGTACCGGCCAATACCACACCGTTACATGACAGGCATGTCGCGCTTGGCGCGAAAATGGTGCCCTTCACCGGCTATTCCATGCCGCTCAACTATCCCACCGGCATTCTGGCTGAGCATCTTCACACCCGTGAAAGCGCTTCTCTCTTCGACGTCAGTCATATGGGTCAGATCAGTATTTGGGGAGAAGGTGCGGCGCATGCGCTCGAGTGGCTGGTGCCGGGCGATATTATTGGCTTGGCACCATCGGCCCTGCGTTATACCCAATTCACCAACGACGCGGGCGGCATTCGCGATGACCTGATGGTCACCAATGCGGACGGGCGGCTGATGTTGGTGGTGAACGCGGCCTGCAAGGACGCCGATTTAGCTTTGTTGGAGATCGGATTTCGCGGCGCAGTCGATGTGGCGATGCATGACGACAAGGCGCTCATCGCCCTTCAGGGCCCGAAAGCGTCGGCAGCGTTGGCGCGCCATGCGCCGGGGGCCGGGGAATTGGGGTTTATGCGGGCCGCTGCGATGAAAATCGCCGGCGCGGATGCCGTCGTGACGCGTTCCGGTTATACCGGCGAAGACGGATTTGAAATTTCCGTTTACGCCGAGGCCGCGAATGATGTTTGGGATGTTTTATTGGATGAGCCGGAAGTCTCTCCCGCCGGGCTCGGCGCCAGGGATTCGTTGCGCCTGGAAGCAGGGCTCTGTCTCTATGGCCATGATATCGATGAGACCACTTCCCCGGTGGAAGCCGGGCTCCTGTGGTCGATCGGAAAGCGCCGGCGCGAGGAAGGCGGCTTTCCCGGCGAGGAGCGAATTCTCGAGGAAATTGCCAACGGCCCCAAGCGCCGCCGCGTTGGCATCTTGCCTGAGGGCCGCACACCGGCACGCGAAAATACGGAAATATTGAACGCCGCCGGAGAGGCGGTTGGCGTGATCACCAGCGGCGGCTTCGGACCGAGCGTCGGTGGCCCGGTGGCGATGGGCTATGTCGATGCGGCGCATGCCAAATCCGGCACCGCACTTGGCCTCCTGGTACGCGGCAAGACCATTCCGGCCAGCGTTGTCAAATTGCCTTTTACCGCACATCGCTATCACAAGAATTAGAGAAGGGGAGAGAACGCCATGAGCGATCTCAAATTTAGCAATGACCATGAGTGGCTGCGCACAGAGGGAGATACCGCGACCATCGGAATTTCCGATTATGCCCAGGAACAGTTGGGCGATGTGGTCTATGTGGAGTTGCCGGAAGTAGGGCAAAAGTTCGCAGCCGGCGCCCAAGCGGCCGTCGTCGAATCGGTAAAAGCGGCGAGTGAGATTTATGCGCCTGCCGGCGGCGAGGTAGTCGAAGTCAACGCCGCGCTCGAAGACGACCCCGCGTTGGTCAACAGCGATGCCACCGGCCAAGGCTGGTTTTTCAAACTCAAACTCGACGACGCGGCGGAACTCGACGCGCTGATGGACGAGAACCGCTATCAGGAATTTGTTGCCGGGCTGGAGTGAGCAGGCAAGAGAGACAACTGGGAGAGGACAAAAGATGACGGATGGCAAGCTCGATTTGGCCGCTCTGCAAGCCAAGGACGCTTTTATTCACCGCCATATCGGGCCAAGTGAGGCGGACATCGCTGATATGTTGGATGGTCTCGGGCTCGATTCTTTGGATGCTTTGATGGATCAAGCGGTGCCGGGCGCCATCCGCGGCGAATTTCCCGACACGTTTGCCGGCGCCCGCACCGAGCAGGATGTCCTATCCGAGCTGGCGGAATTGGCAAGTCGCAACATAGTCGCCAAATCGATGATCGGCATGGGGTATTACGACACCTACACGCCACCGGTTATTTTGCGCAATCTTCTGGAAAACCCGGGTTGGTATACTGCTTATACGCCGTATCAGCCGGAAATCAGCCAAGGCCGCCTCGAGGCGCTGCTGATTTTTCAGACCATGGTGATGGATCTGACGGGCATGGATTGCGCCAATGCATCCTTGCTGGACGAAGCGACCGCCGCTGCCGAGGCCGTCAACATGAGCCATGCGGTGGCGAAGAATGGTTGTGAGGCGTATTTCGTTTCCGAAGATTGCCACCCTCAGACCATCGCCGTCTTGCGCACACGTGCCCGCTCGGCTGGGATTGAAATCATTGTTGGCGATCACCGGGCGGCGCCGGAAGACGATGCGTTCTTCGGCGCTCTACTGCAATATCCGGCGAGCGGCGGCGCGATCGATGATTACCGGGTATTCATCGATGCGGCGCACGAAAAAGGCATGCTGGTGACCGTGGCGGCCGACCTTCTCGCTTTGGTATGCCTCACGCCGCCGGGCGCGTTCGGCGCCGATATCGTTGTCGGCAGCGCCCAGCGTTTCGGGGTGCCGATGGGATTTGGCGGGCCGCACGCGGCGTTCTTCGCAACTCATGATAAATATCGCCGTGCCATGCCGGGCCGCATTGTTGGTGTATCCGTGGACAAAGATGGGCGTCCGGCGCTGCGTCTGGCGCTGCAAACCCGCGAGCAACATATCCGCCGTGAAAAAGCCACCAGCAACATTTGCACGGCGCAGGTTTTGCTTGCCGTCATAGCTGCGATGTACGCGGTTTATCACGGCCCCGACGGGCTCGGCATCATCGCCGCACGCGTGCACCGCTTGACGTCCATCCTCGCGGCAGGCCTTGACCAAATAGGCATCGCAGTCGTCAACAAAAGCTGGTTCGATACCCTGACGGTTGATTTATCGGACCAAGCAGACGCAGTGTTGGCGCGCGCCGCCGAAGAGGGCATTAATCTCCGCCGCATGGATGGCGACCGGCTCGGCATTTCACTCGATGAAACGACGCTCCCCGAGGATGTCGATGCGCTGATTGGAATATTTTCTACGGACGGCCAGCCCGCCGCCAGTGTGGCCGATCTGGAGGGTGCTGCCGCAAGCGGCGTGCCCGAGGAATTTCGCCGCCGATCCGAAATACTCACCCATCCTCAGTTCAACACCCAGCGCTCCGAAAGCGAGATGTTGCGGTATTTACATCGTCTCGAAGGCAAAGACATCACCCTCAATCATTCCATGATTCCGCTCGGCTCCTGCACCATGAAATTGAACGCGACGGCGGAAATGATTCCCATCACTTGGCCGGGGTTCGGCCGCATTCACCCCTTCGCGCCGCTTGATCAGGTGCCGGGCTATATCGAAATGATCGAGGGTTTGGAGCGCATGTTGTGCGACGTGACCGGCTTTGCCGCCGTCTCGCTTCAGCCCAACGCCGGCAGTCAGGGCGAGTATGCCGGGCTTTTGGCAATTCGCGATTACCACGCGGCCAACGGTGAAGGTGACCGCGATATTTGCCTTATTCCGAGCTCGGCGCACGGCACCAACCCAGCGAGCGCTGTTATGGCCGGGCTCAAAGTTGTGGTTGTCGCTTGCGACGATAAAGGCAATGTCGATGTTACCGACCTCAGCGCCAAGGTGGCGGAACATCGCGACCGTTTGGCGGCCCTCATGGTGACATATCCCTCCACCCACGGCGTGTTCGAGACGGCGATCGTGGATATTTGCGAGATTATTCACGCGGCCGGTGGCCAGGTCTATCTCGACGGCGCCAATTTGAACGCGCTTCTGGGTGTCAGTCTGCCAGGCGCTTTTGGCCCCGACGTCGCGCATATGAATTTGCACAAAACCTTCTGCATTCCCCATGGCGGCGGCGGTCCCGGCGTTGGGCCGATCGGTGTGCGCGCCCATTTGGCGCCGCATCTGCCCGGCCATCCGTTGGCGGCCTCAACTGATTCCGGCCCAGTATCCGCCGCACCGTGGGGCTCGGCCGGCATCCTGCCGATCTCCTGGGCCTATATCGCTATGATGGGCCGCGCCGGCCTGAAGAAAGCAACCCAGACCGCCATTCTTAACGCCAATTACCTTGCCCGTAAATTGAGCCCCTATTATCCGGTGCTGTATCGGGGTGAAAATGGCTGGGTCGCGCATGAATGCATCATCGATCTCAGACCGCTCAAGGAAAGTAGCGGTGTCACGGTGGATGATGTCGCCAAACGTCTGATGGATTACGGTTTTCATGCACCGACCATGTCGTTCCCGGTGGCTGGCACACTGATGATCGAGCCGACAGAAAGCGAACCGCGCGCTGAGCTCGACCGTTTCGCCGAAGCGATGATCGCCATCCGCGGAGAGATCAAGCGGATCGAGGACGGGGAATGGACTTTGGAGGACAATCCTTTGCACGGTGCGCCGCATACGCTGGAAGAAGTTGTTGCAAGCGATTGGTCGCACGCCTATAGCCGCGAGGAGGCGGCGTTTCCCGTTGACTCATTGCGCGACGGCAAATATTGGCCGCCGGTGGGTCGCATCGATCAGGTATATGGCGACCGCAACCTGATCTGCGCTTGCCCGCCGCTTGAGGCCTATCAGAACGCGGCGGAATGAGGAGAAACGAAAATGTCCGAAAGAATATCGCTGGTCGCCTATTTGCAGGCCAAGCCCGGAAAAGAGCAGAAACTTGTGGACACCCTCTTGTCGTTGGTAGGGCCGACGCGCCAGGAAGCAGGCTGTATCGACTACCATCTTCACCGCAGCAATGAAGACCCCCGCCGTTTCATGTTTTACGAGAACTGGCATTCGAAAAAAGATTTGGATGATCATCTCGCAAAGCCGCATTTAGTGCCTCTATTAAGCCGAACCGATGAGCTTCTTGATGGCGAGATCGAGCTTGAATTGTTCACCATGCTGAGCGAAGCGCCGGTCTAGAGACGGCGAGCCAGCGTGTAGTTGTTGTCCTTTCCGAGAAGAAATTACCGATGAATATTGGTAAAACCGAACCCACCGTGGTGAAGGCAAAGGACATCGATCCCGGTTTCAACTGGGACCGCGCGATTCCCGCAC
>PTKB01000139.1 GCA_002937555.1 Alphaproteobacteria bacterium MarineAlpha10_Bin2
TTGGCGAAGGTCGATTTGCCGCAGCCTGAAACGAATCATCATAGAAGGTTTTCGCGCCAGCGCCAGTCCTGAGGCGACGGCAAATTGCGTCAAAGCGTAGCGTCGAGGCAGGCCAGCGCAGCCATGTCGAGAATGGCTTCGGCGTCGATCGCATGTTTGCGGTAGAGCGCGTTCACATCGCCGGATTCACCGAACGCGGTGACGCCGAGCGGGTAGGGGCGGTGGCCAGCGACCGAGCCGAGCCATGACAGGGTTGCCGGGTGGCCGTCGAGGACGGTTACAAGTGCGGCGCCGGGCTTGAGTTGACCGAGCAGGGTTTCGATATGCGACGGCGCGCTCGCTTCGCCGGTACTATGGCGGTGCCGCGCCGCTTGCCAATCGCTATGCAGGCGGTCGGGCGAGGTCACCGCGAGCAGCCCGGCGCCTGGGATGTCTTCCAAAACCGCCTGGTAGGCCTCTTCCGCCTCGACCGCGAGCGCGCCGCAATAGGCCAACGCCAGCGGCGCATCGGGCGCCGGCACGGCGCGCCAATAAGCGCCTCTGAGAATGTCGCCACGCAACGGTTCGTTCATTTCCCGTCGCGTCTGTTCGATGACGCGGGTGGAGAGACGCAAATAGAGCGAGCCGCCGTCCGCCGCCTGCATATGGCCGAAGCCCCACAGCATGATCGCCGCCAATTCGTCGGCGAAAGCGGGCTCGAACAGGGTGAGGCCGGGCTGGCCCATGCCGATCAGGGGCGCCGAGATCGATTGATGGGCGCCGCCTTCGGGCGCCAGGCTAATTCCGGAAGGTGTGCCGGCCAGCATGAAGCGGGCGTCCTGGTAGCAGGCGTAATTGAGCGCATCCAGGCCGCGCGCGATGAACGGGTCATAGACGGTGCCGACCGGCATCAGACGGGCGCCGAACAATGGCCCCGACAGGCCGAGCGCGGCCAGCAAGAGAAACAGATTGTTCTCGGCGATGCCGAGCTCGATATGCTGGCCGTTGCGGCTCATCGCCCATTTCTGCATGGAAACGACTTTTTCCGAGTGGAACACGTCTTCGCGGTCGGCGCGGTTGAAGATGCCGCGCTGGTTGACCCAGCCGCCGAGATTGGTCGAGACGGTGACGTCGGGCGAGGTGGTGACGATGCGCCGCGCCAGCTCGCTGTCGCCGCGCCCGAGATCGTTGAGCACCCGGCCAAAAGCCTCTTGCGTCGACATCTTGCCGCTGGCGCGGACAGCAAGCGCCGCCGGCAGCTCGATCTCGTCGGCGGCAAATTGGCGCGACGTGCCGGACTGGTTGAACGGCAGTTTGTCGAGGAACCGGCGTAGACCCTGTTCGTCGATATCCATGCCGGCGAAGGGCTCCCACTCGTCGCCTTCGGCAATGCCCATGGATTTCTGGAAATCGGCCATCTGTTCGATATTCATCAGGCCGGCATGATTGTCCTTATGGCCGGCGAAGGGCAGACCGTAGCCTTTGATGGTGTAAATGATAAAGCAGTGCGGCACGTCGCTCTCGACCGCGTGGAGCGCTTCGAGCACCGATTCCATGTCATGGCCGGCGAGATTGGTCATGAGGTCCTGCAGCGCGTCGTCGCTGTGACCGCCGATCAATTCGCGCACGCCTTTGATGCCGCCGATATCGCGCAACAGCCGTTCGCGCCACGCCGCGCCGCCCTTGAAGGTAAGAGCGCAGTAGAGCTCATTGGGGCAATCGTCGATCCATTGCCGGAGCGCCTCGCCGCCGGGGCGCGCAAAGGCCGCCTGTTGCAGTTTGCCATGCTTGAGGATGACGACCTGCCAGCCGACCGCCTGGAAGAAATCCTTGATCTTCCGGAACAGTTTGTCGGAGACCACGCGGTCGAGGCTCTGGCGGTTATAGTCGATCATCCACCACAAATTCCGCACGTCGTGCTTCCAGCCTTCAAGCAGGGCCTCGTAGACATTGCCCTCATCAAGTTCGGCGTCGCCCATGACCGCAATCATGCGCCCGGGTTGATCCTCTTCCGGCGCCATTTTGTGCAGCTGGACATAGTCGCGCACCATCGAGGCGAACATGGTCAGCCCGACGCCGAGGCCGACCGAGCCGGTCGAGATATCGACATCGTCGCTGTCCTTGGTGCGCGACGGATAGGATTGCGCCCCGCCAAGCGCGCGAAATTGTTTCAGCTTGTCGCGCGATTGATTGCCGAGGAGATATTGAATGGCGTGGAAGATCGGCGAGGCGTGGGGCTTCACCGCGACCCGGTCCTGCGGCCGGAGGACATCGAAATAGAGCGCCGTCATCAGTGTCGCGACGGAGGCGCAGGAGGCCTGGTGGCCGCCCACCTTCAGGCCGTCTTGAGCTTTGCGGATATGGTTGGCGTTGTGGATGGTCCAGGAGGACAGCCACAAGATCTTGCGCTCGAGCGCCTTCAGATAGGCAAGTTTTTGCTCGGCAGCGCGAGTCTCTGATTTGGTGCGGGCCATGCCTATACGCTTTGCCTGATCAATCGGGTGCGTATCATATTACATGATATCAAAAGGTTATCACGCTGCGAATGGATTCGCCGGCATGCATGAGGTGGAACGCCTCGTTGATGTCGTCGAGCGCCATGGTGTGGGTGATCATCGGATCGATCTCGATCTTGCCGTCCATGTACCAATCGACGATGCGCGGCACGTCGGTGCGGCCCTTGGCGCCGCCGAACGCGGTGCCGCGCCACACGCGGCCGGTCACCAGTTGGAACGGACGGGTGGATATTTCCTGGCCGGCGCCGGCGACGCCGATAATCACGCTCTCGCCCCAGCCTTTGTGGCAACACTCCAGCGCCTGGCGCATGGTGTTGACGTTGCCGATGCATTCGAAGCTGTAATCGGCGCCGCCGCCGGTGAGGTCGACGATATAGGGCGCCAAATCGCCTTCGACTTCCTTGGGATTGACGAAATGGGTCATGCCGAAGCGCTCGCCGAGCGCCTGTTTGGCCGGATTGGTGTCAACGCCGACGATCATATTGGCGCCGACCAGGCGCGCGCCCTGGATGACGTTGAGGCCGATGCCGCCTAGACCGAAAACCACCACATTGGCGCCGGCTTCGACTTTGGCGGTGTTGGTGACGGCGCCGATGCCGGTAGTGACGCCGCAACCGATGTAGCAAATCTTGTCGAACGGCGCGTCCTCACGCACCTTGGCGAGGGAGATTTCCGGTACCACAGTGTGATTGGCGAAGGTCGAGGTGCCCATATAGTGAAACAACGGATCCTTGCCGAGCGAGAAACGGCTCGTGCCATCGGGCATCATGCCCGCTCCTTGCGTTTCACGCACCGCCTGGCACAGGTTGGTCTTGCCGCTGGTGCAATAGTCGCATTGGCGGCATTCGGGCACGTAGAGCGGAATCACATGGTCGCCTTTTTTCAGGCTGGTGACGCCGGGCCCAGTATCGACCACCACGCCGGCGCCTTCATGGCCGAGGATGGCGGGAAACAGTCCTTCCGGGTCGTCGCCGGAGAGGGTAAAGGCGTCGGTGTGGCAGACGCCGGTCGCTTTGATTTCGACCAGAACTTCGCCATCGCGCGGGCCCTCTAGCGTGACCGTTTCTATGCTGAGCTCTTTTCCGGCTTCCGTCGCTACAGCGGCCCTGGTTTCCATGTTATCGGCTCCCTTGCGTGAATTCTTACGTTGGTGAATGTGTCACCTAAAGCGAGATAAGAATAGGGCCCCAGCCGGGAGCCCCTTTAATTTTGATTTTACCTGCGCCGCTCAATCGGCGGCCTGTTTGGCTTTCGCTTCCTGAATCTTGCGCCAAATCATGTTGGGGCGGAGCGGCAGTTCGGTTATCTCGATGCCGAAGGGGCTGAGCGCGTCGCAGACGGCATTTGAGATCGCGCCCGGCACGTCGCTCGGCCGGCCCTCGCCGATGCCACGCGAGCCCAACGGTGTGTGCGGGCAGGGGGTCGGTGCATGGGTGATCTTCATATTCGGCACGTCGGCGGCGGTAGCCATTTTGTAGTTTTCCAAATCCGCCGTCAGTTGCTGGCCGTTTTCATCATAGATAAATTCCTCGAACAGGGTGTTCGAGATGCCCTGGACGATGGCGCCCTGCATCTGGCCCTCGACGATCTGCGGGTTGATGATCTGCCCGACGTCTTCCGAGGTGGTCCAACTCAGAATCTTGAACTGGCCGTTCTCCGGATTGACTTCGACGGTGCAGAAATCGGCGTTGAAGGCGATCATCGGCATCGCAGCCTCGAAGAAGGCGGTGTGCTCCAGTCCCGCCGTTTCGCCTTCCGGCAGATTGATCGGCGCCATGATGTTGCGCTCACAAGCATCGCGGAAGGATTGGCGGATATTGGTGTCCTTGGTGTAGATGATTTCGCCGCCGGAAAATTCGAAATCGTCTTCCGTGGCGCCGCTCAAGGCCATGTCGTGCGCCATGAAGCGGGCGAGTTTCTTTTTCAGGACATCCGCCGCATCGACCGCAGCGCTGACGAAATAGGAGCCCATGCGTGCGCCGATGGTGCCGGAGCCGAACGGTGTCGTGCCGGTATCGCCGGTGGTTACGGTGACATCGTTAGGATGGATGCCGAAGGTGTGCGCCACTGCTTGCGCCGCCGTGGTTTCATGGCCCTGGCCCTGCGGCGCGTCGCCTTCGAACACGATGGCTTTGCCGCGGGCGTCGAGGCGGATCGTCGCGGCGCCGTAACCGGGCTGGTTCTCCATCGGCACCATTAGCTCGGAGGAGACGCCGGAAAGCTCGACGCCCAATCCGAAACCGATACCGATATAGCGGCCTTCCTTGCGTGCTGCTTCCTGCTCTTTGCGGAACGCCGGCAAGTCTGCGTGGTCCAACAGGTTGTCAAAAACTTTGATGAAATCGCCACTGTCCATATATTCGCCGCACACCGACGTGTAGGGCAGTTCCGGAATCAGATTCTTGCGGCGCACCTCGGCCGGCTCCATGCCGCAGCGATTCGCGATCATATCGACAGAGCGCTCCATGGCGAAGCGGGTCGGCAGCTCACCGAAGGCGCGCGCCGGCGACAGGCACGACTTGTTGGTCACCACGACTTTTACTTTGACGTCGCCCTTTTCCCAGGTGTAGCCGTTCGGCAGTTCCACCGCGCCGAGGAACGGCATGACGAAACCCCAATAGACGCCCTGGCAGCCATCGCCGCAATCGGCGATGCCGCGGTTGCGGATGGCAAGCAGTTTGCCGTCCTTGGTGGCGGCCACTTCGAGATCGTTGATTTGGTCGCGCTCCTGGCTGACCACCATGAGATGTTCCTGGCGCGATTCGATCCAGCGAATCGGGCGCCTGAGGGCCTTCGCCAAATAACAAATGAGAATTGGCTCGCGGTAGAACGGCGCCTTGACGCCGAAGCCGCCGCCCTGATCGCGCGGCGCAATGATGCGCATTTTCTCGGACGGGATTTCGAGAATATCGGAGAGCGCCAGGCGGTCGATATGCGGGCGCTGGGTAGTGATATGGGCGGTCATGCCGTCGGAATCGTCCCATTCCGCTAAAACGCCCCGAGTTTCCATCGGCGTCACGCCGCAGCGCTGCACGCGGAAGCGGTTCTTCACCACGATATCCGCTGTTTGCATAATTTTTTCGACTTCTTCGTCGTTCTCTTTCTGGCTTTCCACGGTATCGCCGCCGGTAAAGCCCATTTCGAAAATTATATTGTCGTCCCAATCTTCATGGACCAGCGTCGCACCCGGCTCGAGCGCCGATTCCGGATCGCCGACATAAGGCAGGTCTTCGTAATCGACGACAATCGCTTCGGCGGCATCGGCCCCGATATACTTGTCGCGCGTGACGACCGCCGCGACGGGCTCGCCGTGGAATTTCACTTTGCCGACCGCAAGCGGCCAATGCTTGGGGAAGCGCCCCGGCAAGCCGGGCTGCACCACCGGCTGCGGCATCGGCAGGATCTTGTCCTTGATGTCTTCGCCGGTGACGATGGCGATGACGCCGGGCAGCGCCTCGGCCGCCGATATGTCGATGCTTTTGATGATGGCGTGGGCGCGTTCGCTCCTGAGAAACGTCAAATGCACCATGCCGGGGACGCTTAAATCTGCAAGAAAGCGGCCTTTCCCGGTTGTCAGGCGATGATCTTCCTTGCGGTTAAATTTCTCGCCGACCCAGACGCCGTCTTTGTTTGCACTCATTTGTGCCGCTCCTTATCGTTTGATTCGTTATGCCAACTTCGTCGCCGCGTCCTTGACGGCTTCGACGATGTGGGCGTAGCCGGTGCAGCGGCAGAGGTTGCCGATCAAGCCGTGGCGGATTTCCTCTTCCGTCGGGTCCGGGTTCTTCTTCAGGAACTCGTCCATGTTCATCAGAATGCCCGGCGTGCAATAGCCGCATTGCAGCGCGTGATGCTCGTTGAAGGCGATCTGCAGCGGCGTCAACTCGCCATCCTTGGCCAGACCCTCGACCGTGGTGATGTCGTGCCCATCCGCCTGCACAGCCAGCATCAGGCAGGATTTCACCGCTTCGCCGTCAAGCTGGATCGTGCAGGCGCCGCATACGCCCTCATAGGTGCAGCCGACATGGGTGCCGGTCTGCGCCGCCACCTCGCGGATGAAATCCACCAGCAGCAAGCGGTTGGGGACGCTCTCCTCATAGATTTCGCCATTGATGGTGATGTTGACCGTGGTGTTCATGTCTTTCTTGCTCCCAATTCAGGACGCCGCACGGGCGAACGCCGTGGCGACAACCTCGGCGCCGAGTGAGCGGATCAGCTGCTTGCGGTAATCCGCATCCGCCCACATGTCGCTTTGTGTCTCGATCTCGTCCGAGGCTGCTTGCAGGGCCGCCGCAATCGCATCCGTATTCGCCGACACATCCGCATCTGTCGCGTATTGGGATAAATCGGCGGTGGTTGCATAGCCTGCAGTCGAAGCAATGGGGTCGGTCTCAGTCCCCGCGAGTGACTTCAAGTATGGCCCAGCTGCGAATGGAGATAATTGGAGCAGTGTGGAAAACTTAGATTTCTTTTATATCGATGAATACCCGGTGACCGCCGGGGAGTACGAAGCCTGTGTTGATGCGGGCGTCTGTTCTTATAACGGCGGAACCGGCAGTTACCACACCTATAATAACAGCAAAGACGACCACCCCATCAATTACGTGAATTGGCA